>JACMJD010000335.1 GCA_014380825.1 Phycisphaerae bacterium
CGGGCATTGCGGGACCCTCCCGCGCGCCGGCGGACGATGTGTCGGCGGACGGTGTGCCGTTCGACGGGGCGCCGGCGGACTTGGGGGTAGAAGCGGTCGGCGTCTCGCCGCGGGACGAGACTCTTTCCTGGCACGACGTGCCGCAGACTCCAGCGAGGATGCAACCAACGAGCAGCGCGCGGGCAGAATTAACGGAAGCGAAGCGGATCGGATTAGAATGCATTTGGCGCGACGTGTTTCTCGCCCAGATGGCCACCGTCGTCGTGGGGCGAGTCGACGACGGTGAATAATGTGCGTCGGCGCACCCGGCTATCAAAAACGGACTGCGTGACCGGATCTCGCGTCGATGTGATCTTTCGCGAGCTATTCCAACGATCAACGCTACGACGTACCGGATAACCTGAGAATGGGGAAACTGCCCAGAGCGAATTTGGACCAACGGCCAACGGCCACGCTTCCCACCCCCACCCAAGCATTTTCACGGACTTAACACGGTTCGACTTTCACTCATCCATTTTCACGACACTAGTCATGCCGTCCGCTTCCATGCTTGCTCGCTTCACCAGAGCGCAGTCTTCAATCCCCTTCTCGCGCAACTGGGCCATCAACTCCTCCTTCGTGACGAGTTCGGCTCGCATGTTTTTTCGAATCATTTTCCCTTTCTCGATCAGCACCAGCTTCGGCGCGTGCAGAATCCGCTCGACGGCTGGGAAACGGTGCGCAGCCCATTCCAGAGCGTAGGTCCAGAAGAGAATAGTGCCGACAAGAACAGCCCCCTCGATCACCGACGTGTATTCGGCCGCGAATCCGTTTCCGGCGACTTCGGCGAGCAGAACGATGACTAGAACATCCGTCGTCCCGATTCCCCCGGCCTGCCGTTTCAGCACCAACCTGAGCAGCCCGAAGAGGACGAAGTACATGATTGTGCCTCGCACAACCAGCTCGATCAACGAGTTCTTCGGCGTAAAGATGCCGTTCCAGTCAACGCTCCAGAGTGTGTCAGTCATGGTGCGGGTCTTCTGGGAAGTACATCTGGCGGCAAAACAGTTGTGTGGATGCCGCGCGTTAGCCGGCGACGAACTTCGATGCTGCGCGGCGCGATGGTCCGAGTGCCCTTCGAGTTGCGCGCATCGCAGATTCGATCAGCCAATGCGCGCGAACTTACCGCCGCCCGTTGACCATCCCCATCGCCTGGTCGTACACACCCACGCAGGCGCGGGCGGCGTCGGTCCAGCTCATTCTTCGGATTTCGAAGCTGCCGTGCTGGCGAAGTGTGCTGGCAAGTGGCGGATGACGCAGGACGGCGATGATCTTGTTCGCCATCTCGTTGATGTCCCAGAAGTCTACCTTCAGCGCGTGCGTGAGAACTTCGGAGACGCCGGATTGCTTGGAGATGATGACCGGCACGTCGTGGCTCATCGCTTCAAGCGGGGCGATGCCAAACGGTTCGCTGACGGATGGCATGACGTAGAGGTCGGCCATCTTGAAGACTTTTTCTACGTCGCCGCCTCTCAAGAAACCCGTGAACAGGACCTTGTGACCGATGCCCATGCTGGCGGCCATTTCAATTGTGCGGCGGATCATGTCGCCGGAGCCGGCCATCACGAACTTCACGTTGTCCATTACTTCCAGGACTTTTTTCGCCGCGGCCAGGAAAAACTCGGGGCCCTTCTGCATCGTGATTCGGCCGAGGAACAGGACGATCTTTTCGTCCTTGTGAATCTGATACTTCTCTTCGTCCCAGCCGTTGCTCGATGTTTCGATCGCGTTGTAAACGACTTCGACCTTGGCCGGGTCGATGCCGTAGTGGTGCGTGATGATGTTTTTCGTCAGCACGCTGACGGCGATCACCTTCATCGCGCCGTGCATGCCGCGGCGTTCAATGTCGTAGATGCGTTGGTCGACGTGCACGCCGGCGCGGTCGAACTCGGTCGAGTGAACGTGAACAACCAGCGGCACGCCTTTGAGTCCCGCGACCGCAAGGCCGGCGGGGAAGGTCATCCAGTCGTGTGCGTGAACGAGATCGAACGATTCGTTGCGCGCGATTTCGGAAGCGAGCGCCGCGTAGCGCTGAATCTCGGAGAACATGTCGCCCGCATAGTGGGCGGCGCCGGCCGTCGGGTTGCCGATGAATGCTTTGACGCCCGCTGCTGAAGCCGTGTTCTTCGCGCCGGGCGGCGGGTTGGTGATCGGGTCGGCGGGCAGGTCGGCGGTGATCTTCGTGCGCTCGGCTTCGATCGTCTTCATCTGCTTCGCGTAATCGTCCGGGCGCGAATACGGATCCATCATCGCGGCGTCGACCGTGCGGAAGCTGACGTGATCGAATTCATCGAGGCGGAATTCAGTTGATGGCGAAGCCAGCGGCGAACCGGGTCGCGGGCTGACGAGCCGAACGTGTGTCGAGAACGGTGAAGCGACCGGGCGCGGCAGGACGAACATGATGTCCGTCCCCAAAGAGCTCATGGCCTTGGTCAGGCCATAGCAGGCGGTTCCCAGGCCGCCGGAGATGAAGGGAGGAAATTCCCACCCAAGCATGAAAACGCGCATAAGACAATCGCTCTCTGGAACACTCGCGCTGAAGTTCAGTTCAGCCGATTCACGTGCGCCGCGTCGTCACTCCATTGACGCGCGGGTTCGACATCTAGTGATGCCGCAGGGCGGGCGATAACTGGACACACCGCGCACCGCACCGGCGATTATTGCCGTTGCCGTCGCGGAAGTCTGCAAACCATTGCCCGAGGAACGCTCGGTGCGCGAAATTCTTCACCGTCGCCGACTCGTGTCGGACAACTCTGGCGCTGAATCTCGCGCCAAATCTCGCCGACGCGCACACGGTTTAATTTGCCCCGGCTACCTTGTCAACACGGACGGAATCGCAGCCAGGTATTTTCACCAGCGTTGAACTAATCGGCAATCTTCCGATCGACAATGAAGCGAATGAAATGCGCCGGCGAAGTTTTCGCCGTTGCGAGTGTGGTCGATGGCGAAAGGTGCGCGCTGACGTACACGCGGTCGCGCAGCAATTGCGCGGCCGCGCACGATTGCAGAGAGCGTGATGCAGTCATACAGTTCAACTGTGACCGATTCGACGCTCACCGCCGCGCCTGCGACCGCCGGACCGCTGCTGATTTACACGCGCGTCGGCGACCCGGCGCGCCTGAAATGGCCCGGGCGATTGCTGGCGGGCGCGATCGGTGCAATCTGCCTTACAACACTTCTCCTCGCGGTGCGACTGCACCCAAGCCCCACCGGTATGGCCACGCACACCGCGATGGGCTTCGAGGAGTGCCAGTTCCTGAAGCGCACGCGGCTCCCGTGCCCGAGCTGCGGGATGACCACTTCGTTCTCCTGGTTCGTCCGCGGAAACGTGCCGGCCAGCTTCTATGTCCAGCCGATGGGCTTCGTCCTAGCCGTGCTGACGGCCGCCACTGCCTGGGCGGCTTGGTACATCGCGATCACCGGCAAACCCGCGCATCGTTTGATGCGGCTGATCCCTGCGCGTTACTATCTCCTTCCGCTGCTCTGCTTCGCGGCCATCGCCTGGGGTTGGAAGATGTTCATCCACCTTCAAGGCATCGATGGCTGGGGATGATCAGTCGAGGATGAAAATCCTTAGGATAAAGATTATGCGCCGACTCTTTTTCATCCTTCATCCTTCAGCCTTCATCCTTCTGCTCGTCGCCACCTGTTGCAGCTCGTGCGGACTGGCATCCGTCGTCGGAAAGGGATTCGAGCCGAACGTCAAAGCGATGTACTCCGGCCTGGCCGGGCAGTCGGTTGGGGTTTTGGTTTGGGCGGATCGCGGCATCATGATCGACTGGGGCACGATCCAGCTCGATCTGGCCAACAGCGTGCAGAGCCAGCTCGTTGCTTCCAAGACCGACGAAACCAAAGGCATGACCTCGCCATATCCACCGGCGTCGTACGTGAAGTTCATGCGCGATCATCCGGGGCTCGAATCGGCTCCGATCACGGAGATCGCGCCGAAGTTCGGCGTGTCGCGCGTCATCTATATTGAAGTGCAGAATTTCCGCACGCGATCGCAGCGCGAACTGGAACTCTTCCGCGGCGAGGCGACGATGTCGCTGAAGATCATCGAAGTCGACCCGTCCGGCGGCACCCGGACGGCGTTCACCGAAGACAACATCAAGGCTGTATTTCCAGATTGGGCGCCGCCTGACGGTGTGCCGAGCATTGGCGATAACAAGACGTACGTCGGCACGAAAGAAGCGATGGCAACCGAAATCGTCAATCGACTCCTGGCGCACGAGAGCGCCCCCGCGCGTGGAAACTGATGAATTCCTCACGACTCATTCACGCCGCTTCGCTGATGCTGCTGCTGTGCATCGCATCCGGCTGCAACCTGCTCGGCTACGCCGCTTCCGGAATTGCCGGCGGTGAGAAAAGCCCAGCCATGTTCGTGCCCGCGAAGACGCCGATGGTCGTGATCGCGGAGAAATTCGATAACCCCGCGGATGCGTCGCTCGATGCCGAGCCGATCGCGCGCTACACCAGCGAAGAGTTGAGCGGGCACGAAGTCGCGCCGATCGTCAGCTCAGAAAAAGTCGCATCGCTTCAGTCGGCGAACCCTGCGAGATTCCGCGGGATGACGATCGCCGCGGTCGGACGCGCGGTCGGCGCGGACCAGATTCTGTACATCAACATCGTCAGCACATCGATGGAGGTGGCCGACAACAGCGACATGCTACGCGGCCGCGGCGAGGTGCGCGTGCGGCTGGTCGACGCCAACACCGGCGCGACCATCTGGCCGCTCGATTCGGCTGATGGATATCCGATCAACGCGGAAACGCGGATGTTCCGTCGCGCAGATCGAAATGAAGCTTCAGTCCGCAGCGATCTGCACCGCATGCTTGCCGGCCGTGCCGCGCGTTTGTTCTATGTCACAAAGAGTGAATAGCCGAACTGGGCGCTCGGTCCGATAATCCACGCACATTTCTAATTTCATAGCCGTCGGCAATCGCTCGTACGGGTCCGTCGCGAGCAGAATGGGTGATTCCCCGATTGCGGCGCGACATCCATCGAGCAGACTCACACCGTCGAAATGTGTGGTCCCGTTTTCTTTCGCTGGAAGGATGTTGTTGTGAAGCGTCAATCCGTCGTTCAAATTGAATCGCTCGAGAGTCGTCAACTGCTGGCCGCCACCCTTCTCACCGTCGTGGCGACGCAGCCGGATGCATCTGAATCAAATCGCACGACGACCGGTAAAGGTGTTCTTATCTTCTCGCGCATTAAAGGCGACACGAGCGTTCCGCTCACCATCAAATATGCGATCAACGGCCTGAGCACCGCACAAAACAGCGTCGACTTCGAAACGCTCAATGGCCGCGTCACAATTCCCGCGGGCAAGCGAAGCGTTTCGCTGGGACTGGTTCCGATCAATGACTCGATCGACGAACCGATCGAGAACGTGCAGATCAGCATCAAGGATCTGCCCACGTACTCGGTGAAAACTCGTCACGCGTACCTGCGCATCAAAGACAACGATCCGCCTGTTTCCACGCAAGGATGGTGGAACACGAGCTATCGCTTCCGCGCGCCGATCACGGTTGATGTCGGTTCGTTCGCGCGCGCCGATCATCCGGTCGAGCAGTCGATTAACTTCACACCACTGCTGAGCGAGGCAGGCGGGAGCGGCGCGCTGATCGATGATTCGATACGCGTGATCGAAACCAGTGCCGACGGCAAGCAGGTGCTCGATGCAAACGTCGCATTCCAGTTCGACAAGGCCTCGAACTTCAACGCGACAAGCAACGCAGCGGGCAAGCTTGTCTTCATCGTTAAAGGCAGCACCTCGGCCAGCACGACGCGGAAGTATCACGTTTACTTCGACACGGCCGGCACGTTCACGCCGTTTAGTTTTTCGTCTCAGGTGATCACGGATTCAAACAGCAGTGACGAAGGGCAGAGCGCGATCAAGATCACGACGGATTCCGCCACGTATTGGCTGCAAAAGGAGAACGGCGGTTTCTCGAGCATCGAAGACGCCGATGGCAACGACTGGCTCGGCTTCAACCCATCCTCCGGCAGCCAATCCGCTGGTGAATACCGCGGCACGCCCAACATGGTCTTCCCGGGCGGCGGACTTCATCCGGGATTCGACAACGCGACCACGGCGATCATCGACTCCGGTCCGCTGAAGACGACGATCGAAACCACTGCGTCGATCGACAAACAAATCCCCGGCAGTCCGTTTACGTACAAGGTGCGCTACGAGATCTACGGCACGTTCGTCCGCACGACGGTGGTTGAGGCAGGCAGCAGCTACTGGTTCTTGTACGAAGGCACGCCCGGCGGCAGCATTGATGGCAACGACACGGTTGTCCGATCAGATGGCCAGGTTACCGACATCAACACCGCCTGGAACGACAGCGACGGTTTGGGATCGGGCAACGGCGAAGAGTGGCTGTACTTCCGCGACAGCGGCGTGAATCGCTTCATGTATTACGTCCACAACACGCCCGACAATCTGTACGACATGTACCGCGCGCAAAATGACGGCGGTGGCGCGATGACCGTCTTCGGCTTTGGCCGCGACGATACGCAGCAGGATCCGAACCGCCACAAGATGACTTCGCAGAACAACGTCTTCACGTTCGGCATCGCCGGCGGCGGCGGCGACTTCAACGCCGCGTCGGCGGCGATCAACGGAACGTACCGCGATGTGACGGTGACGATCGGCGGCGGGCAGCAGCTGACCTGACCGAGCCCACAATCTCGTTGACTCAGCACGGGTTTCCGCCCGTGCTTTTTTTTCGCGCGGGCTCTTGCTCGTCCGATAATCTCCACATCTCCAGCGTTGGCTCGGCAATTTCGAAACCTTATCGGTATGGCGGAAGAAAAAGCGGGCGTCTCACCGATGAAATTGCCTAAAGAGCGATCCGCCGCGCGCCTATTTGTTCATCGCGCGCACGCGAACATGGCGCGATCGCATGATGAACCACTACCTCGATCCGCCACACCGGAGGTCTTGACCGATGTCTACGCCAACCCGACTTCAGCCCGCCGCTCTTTCTTCGGCCGTCACCCGTACGCTTGAGCGTCTGGAGCCGCGCATGCTGCTCAGCGGCGCGTACGACTATCTCAGCGATCTGACGCCCAGCGTGGCCAATAACGGCTACGGCCCGGTGGAGCTGGACCTGAGCAACGGCGAAGCCGCCAAGGCCGACGGCGCGCAGATCAAGATCAACGGCGCGCGCTACGGCAAGGGCCTTGGCATGCACTCAAACGGCGAAGTGCATTACGACCTGCTGGGCCGCTATCGGCAATTCATCTCCGACGTCGGCGTGGACGATGAGGCCGGCCGCATGGGCTCGGTCGTGTTCCAGATCTTTGCCGACGGCGAAAAGATGTTCGACAGCGGCGTGATGACCGGCATGAACAGCGCCAAGCGCGTGAACATTGACGTCACCGGCAAACGCGAAATGGTCCTGATCCTCAACGACGCCGGCGACGGAACCGACTTTGACCATGCTGACTGGGCCGGCTCGCGATTGGTCCGCCCCGCCGGCACCGCGCCGTTGATCAGCAAGCTGGCAGATATCGAAGTGCACGAATCGCAGCCGATGATCTCAATGACCGGCGATTTCTCCGACCCCGCGGTCGGACCGTGGTTCGGCACCGTCGACTACGGCGACGGCACCGGCCGCAGTCGGCTGACCTTGAACGATGACAAGACCTTCGAACTCGAACACGTGTACGATGCCAGCTCCGACGGCGATTACACCGTGTCCCTGCGCATCGGCAACACGCTGTCGACCGGCATCAGCACGTTCAACGTCGCGGTGCGAAACGACGCGCCATACAACGTCGGACTCGTTACCGGCAACGAAAGCGGCACGATCACCGCGATCGCCGGCTTCTCGGTCAGCACGAACGGAATCTTTTCCGACCCCGGCGAATTTGGCGGCGAAAAATATTCCGCCATGGTCGATTACGGCGACGGCACCGCCCCAACGACCGCCAACGTCACCGGCCGATTCTTCTCCTCGCAGCACGTCTACAAACAAGCCGGCACGTACACCGTCACCAGCACGGTCACCGATGCCGGTGGAAAGAGCGGCGTGGGCACGAGCACGGCCGTCGTGAACGATGCGGTGTTCAGATATGTGTCCGATCTCCCGACGACCAACGGCGGCGCGTTCATCGCGGACCGCGCGGTGGACGGATCGAACATGAAAATCAACGGCGCGAAGTATCAGCGCGGCGTGGGCGTGTTCGCGGATTCCGATCTTCGCTACGCGCTGGACGGCAACTATCAACGCCTGATTTCCGATGTCGGCGTTGACGACAAAGTGGGTGTGAATGGTTCGGTGGTCTTCCAGATCTTCGGCGACGGCCGACTGCTGTTTGACAGCGGCTTGATGACCGGTCGCACGGCGCCCAAGCGCGTCAACATAAACGTCCGCGGCATCAGCGAGCTTCGGCTAGTCGTCGCCCACGCCGGCGCCGGCAACGCGACCTCCCTGGATCGCGCCGACTGGGCCGGCATCCGACTCGTGTAACAATCAATCCCCATCACGAACTGAGCCCCACATTCGCGGGGCGGGACGCCAAGTCCCGCCCCGTTTTTATTCACCCCGTCTCGGGCAGCGCCGATCATTGATGTCGAAGTGACTGGGGTTGGTTACCATCTCCGCACTCACGTTCATGAAATACCGCGATTTGCTCAAACAGCTTCAGGATGACGGCTGGCAGCACATCCGTACCACCGGCAGCCACATGCACTTCAAACATGCAACCAAACCCGGTCTCGTGACGGTTCCCGCTGGCGGCAAACTCGCTCACGACGTCGCGCCCGGCACTTTACGCTCGATTCTTCGCCAAGCCGGGTTAAAATAAACAACGTGAACTACACCGTCATCATCGAACCCGCCGACGACGGCACGTTCAGCGTCTACGTGCCGGACCTGCCCGGCTGCGTCTCCAC
>JACMJD010000336.1 GCA_014380825.1 Phycisphaerae bacterium
AACCATCGGTGTGAAACCATCGAGGAATTGATGGGCGAAGCCGTTCACTACCTGATGAGCCACAACCGAAAGATGCAATTGCGAGTTCGACAATTACGAACGGCTATTTAGATCCTTCGCGGAGTACCGCTCAGGATGACACGGTTTTCTACGCTTCGAACACTTTTCAAACGTGCGCCGCTGATCGCGTTTGTCACGTCGATCCTCGTTTGCGCGATCACCGCACTGCTCGCGCCGTTGCCCGCGCCGCAGTTCCACGATGAGTTTTCCTATCTGCTGGCGGGCGACACGTTCGCGCGAGCAAGGTTGACCAACTCAACGCATCCGCTGTGGGAATTCTTCGAGACGTTTCAGGTTCTTCATCACCCGACGTACGCGAGCAAGTACCCGCCTGCACAGGGAATGTTTCTGGCGCTGGGACAACTGATCGTCGGCGAGCCGATCGTCGGCGTGTGGATCAGCACGGCGCTGGCGTGCGCCGCGATCGCGTGGATGGCGGGCGCGGTGCTGCCGCGCACGTGGGCGATGCTCTGTGGCATTCTTGCCGCGACGCATCCGCAGGTCCTCGATTGGAACTGGAGCTATTGGGGCGGATCGGTCGCGCTACTCGGCGGAGCGCTGCTGATCGGCGCGACGCTGCGCCTGCGTCGTCGCGCATCGTGGAAGGATGCCGCGATCGCGGGAATCGCGATTTCCATCCTCGCGAACTCGCGACCGCTGGAAGGCGCGATTCTTTCGGTGACGTGCGTGGGGTGGATGGCGCTCACGCCGCTTGCGGCGTCGCAGATCAGGCGATTCACATCTATCGATCTGCGACGCCGCAAGCGGCAGGTCATCGGTGCGATCACGCTGGTACTCGCGATCAACTTCGCGTGGATGGGTTATTACAACTGGCGCGTGACCGGAAGCGCCACGACGCTTCCCTATTCGCTATACGAGAAACAGTACGCCCCGACGCGCCCGCTCGCGTGGTTGCCTCCACCAACTTCTCAACCGACTTACCGCCACAGCGCGATGCGGGAGTTCTATTTGAACTGGGAGTTACCGAATTATCTTCGACAGCGTTCGCTCGGCGGATTCGTCGAGGCATCGCTTGGCAAACTCTGGGACTTCGCGAGAGGTTTCGGACGCGCACCAACGCTCGCGCTCGCATTCATCGGGCCCCCGTTTGTGTTGCGACGATGGAAGTGGACGCGTATCGGTTTGCTCATCGTCGTTGTGTGTCTGCTCAACTCGCTCCCCGTGCTCACTTATTTTCCACACTACAGCGCACCGGTCGCACCCCTGATATTCCTCCTCTTCGCCACTTGCCTGTCCCGAGTTTGGTCGAGGGTCCTGTCCCGAGCTTGGTCGAGGGGCGGTTTCGCAATTCGACAGCGCTGGACATTACCTGGACGCGTTCTCGTCGCGCTCATCCTGCTCGGGCAATCGGTCGCGCTCGTGCATTGGATCATCCGTCGCGCGAATACCGACGCGACCAGTTGGAACTTTCTGCGACAAGCATTCGTCGACGAGCAGACCCGGGGAGATAGAAAAGTCCTCGTCTTCGTCCGCGCCGATCCCGGTTACTACGTTCACAATGAATACGTCTACAACTCCCCCGACATCAATAACGCGCCGGTCGTTTGGGCGCGTGACATGGGTTACGCCCGCAATCGTGATCTAATCGACTACTACGTTCAGCGCGGCGCGCGCGAGCTGATGCTTTTGGACAACGGCCGGCAGTTAATTCCGTATAATGAAACGAAATAACCCCAAGACCGAAACACACTGTGTCTGAAATCGTCCTCACCACCTTCAACGCCCGCTACGCGCACGCATCGTTCGGGCTGCGCTATCTGCACGCGAATCTGCGCAGGTTGCGCGATTTCGCGACGATTCTCGAATTTGAGATCAACACCAAGCCGATTGATGCGATCGAGCGAATTCTCGCTCTTGACCCGCGCATCGTCGGCGTGGGCGTTTACATCTGGAACGCGCTGGAGTCGCTACAGCTTGTCGCGGAACTCAAGCGGATTCGTCCGGATATCACGATCGTCATCGGTGGACCGGAGGTGAGCTACGAAGTCGAGCAGCAGGAAATCTGTCGAATCGCCGATTACGTGATTTGTGGAGAAGCGGATATCGCGTTCGCGAATCTGTGCGAGCAGATTCTGTCGAATCGGCGTCCGCTGATGCGGGTGATTCATGCGGAGCTTCCGCAGTTTGAAACGAAGGACATGCAGGCTGAAGCCTGCACGCCGGTGGAGCTTCCGTATCACCTCTACAGTGACGACGACGTCGCGCATCGGGTGATCTACGTCGAAGCCTCGCGCGGGTGTCCGTTCAAATGTGAGTTTTGTCTCTCCTCTCTGGATGTTCCCGTGCGAAACGTTCCGCTGGATTCGTTTCTCGCCGCGATGCAGCAGTTGCTCGATCGGGGCGTGAATCATTTCAAGTTCGTCGATCGCACGTTCAACCTGAATCTGAACATCGGCCGCTCGATCCTCGAATTCTTTTTGCAGCGGTATCGGCCGGGAATGTTTTTGCACTTTGAGATGATTCCGGATCGGTTGCCCGATCCCCTGCGGACGCCGATCAAAGCGTTTCCCGATGGCGCGCTGCAATTCGAGGTGGGCGTGCAGACGTTTAACGATGCGGTTGCGCACCTCATCAGCCGTCGACAGGACAACGCGAAGGTGGAACAAAACCTCACATGGCTGCGAAATGAAACCGGCGTACACGTGCACGCGGATCTGATCGTCGGGTTGCCCGGCGAGACAATCGAAAGCTTCGGCCGCGGGTTCGATCGGCTCATCGCGCTTCGGCCGCAGGAGATTCAGGTCGGGATGCTCAAGTGCCTTCGCGGCACGCCGATCGTGCGGCACGATGAACCGTGGGGCATGGTTTACAGCCCGCATCCGCCGTACGAAATACTGCAGACGAAGCTGATCGATTTCGCCGCGATGCAGCGCATGCGACGCTTCGCGCGATACTGGGATTTGATCGCCAACAGCGGGAACTTCGTCCAGACGACACCACTGATCTGGCGCGACGCGTCAGCATTCGAATCATTCGCCAAACTGAGCGAATGGCTGCACGCCCAGCTCGGCCAGACACACGCGATCGCGCTGCCCCGGCTCGCCGAGCGCGTGTTTACTTATTTGTGCGAACAGGGCGGCCTTGATCGTCATTCGACCGCACAAATCCTCTGGGCGGATTACAGCCGCGGGGCGCGGCGCGATGTGCCGGAGTTTCTACGCGCGCTCGTCGTCGCTCCGGATCGACGAACGCGCCTGGCGGCGCCGAAAAACATTCCGCGCCGCCAGGCGCGACATCAGATCAAACCACTCTAGAAAGCCGGCTGGTCCCGGCCTCGAAGAAGCTGGTTCTTAGAACTTAAAGCCGATGCCCAGTCCGTATAGGAACTGGCCATCACTAAACGCTTCGTTAAGGTCGTCGCTGTCGCCGCTATCGAAGAAGAACTGATACTCGACCGACAGGAAGATGAACGTTGACTGGTTCACGAAGTATTTCACGCCACCTTCCGGCCCGCCTTCAAACGTATCGTTCACGGAGTCGCCGTAGACGTAGCCGATGTTCGCACCGATGTAAGGTACGAACTGGCCGAGGTTGAAGTTGTAGTCAACCGCGATGCGGGTCGAGCCGTTGAGATTTCCGCCACTGACGCCGCGATCGTTGTAGCCGATCGACTGCCGCAGCGCGATTTCGAATTCATCAGTCAGGAAGTAGCCAAGACTTCCGCCGACGCTGAAGTTGGTTCCATCGAAGTCCGGCCCGTTGGCGCCCGAGCCGTTGAGCGTCAGTTCCCAGTCACCCTGTTTGAACTGCGCCTGCGCCATCGCCGGCACCAGCAGCAGGGCCAACATCGGTACGATCCACATTCGCTTGGTCATTGAGATCTCCTTCTTTCGTTTTCAGAAATGAACGCCCACTCGAGCGTCGGCGTGACGGTAGTGTCCGACGCGACAAATGGGAATGAGAATTTTTGGCAGTCTAGCCAGAAGATGCGGCCTGAGCGGTCCAGTGAGCTAAACTCCCGTGCCAACCGCGGCCGCCGCATGGGCGACACCGCGGTGGAAAATATGGAGCCCCGCTCCGGCGTTAACCTCTGCATTTTCAAACAGTTGAGACGTGCGCGAGGGGTGTTGGAACGCCTCGAGATATCGCTCGGGGTGCGGCATCAATCCGAAAGTGAGACCCGATTCATCGCAGATTCCAGCCACGTCATCCGCGCTGCCGTTGGGGTTATCAGGAAATTCGGCAAGCGCCGGCAAGCCATTGGGTTTGGCATAGATCAGCGCGATCTGATCATTTTGCTTGATCGCCTGCCGCACGTCGTCATCCGCGAAAGTAAACTTCCCTTCGCCATGCGCGACCGGCAGATCAAGCGGCTCCAGGCCGGCGGTCCAGATACACTTCTGCGACAGGGGATTCAGATGAATCCATCGATCGACGAACCGCCCGCAGTCGTTGTTCGTCAGCGTGCAAAGCTGTCCGGAACGTCCGTTGCCCGATCGGCGCATGATTGGGCCGGGCAATAGATCGGTTTTCACCAATACTTGAAAGCCGTTACAGATTCCGATGATCGGTTTTCCCGCCGCAACAAAATCGCGCAGCGGCTCGTACAGGTGATGCGAAAGCTGCCTGGCGAGAATTTTCCCCGCCGCGATATCGTCGCCGTAGCTGAAACCGCCGGGGATCGCCAGGATCTGAAAATCGCGCAACGCCGCGGGCTTTTCCAGCAGTCGGTTCATATGAACCGGAACGCTGATCGCGCCCGCACGCTCGAAGGCGTAGGCGGTCTCGTGGTCGCAGTTCGCGCCAGCACTGCGAAGAATCAGGGCCTGGGGCTTCATCATGAATAGTTTAGTCGCGAAAGAGGTTATCTCCCACACTTTATCTCCCAGACCTTATCTCTCAGACTTTATCTCCCCGGGCCGCCGCCGACGCGGTATAATTCGCAGCCGCGAGATGCATCGCGCGCGCTGCACACCGGCTTATACACACCGGGGAATCTTCGACACCGCTGACCATTACACCCTCGCGAGGCGAAGTTATGTCCAGTACCACCAACGTTGCCGACATCAAGGAAAATGCCGACATCGATCGTGACACGCCCCAGCCGACTATTCATGTCGAAGAGCGCAAGCTTGGATTGGTCGACTTCCTCAAAACCCTGATCAAGGCGAACGGTTCCGACCTGCACCTTCAGGCGATGAGCACCCCGATGATCCGCGTCGACGGCCGCGCACGGTTTATGGATTGCCCGGCGCCAGGTGACGACGCGTTGAAGGAATACGTCGACACGATCATGAACGCCCAGGACGATCCGGCCGACAAGCGGAGCATCCTGGAACACAAGGGCTCGGTCGACGTCGCGTACGTTCTGCCGGGCGCGGCGCGATTCCGAACCAGCATCTTTCACAGCCGCGGCAAGTTCGCGATCGTGATGCGGCGGATCATCACCAAGATCCCCAACTTCGAAGAACTCAACCTTCCGCCACAGGTCGAAACCCTGGCGGATTTTCATCGCGGCATCGTGATCGTCGCGGGCACGACCGGCTCGGGCAAATCGACCTCGCTCGCCGCGATCATCGGCAAGATCAACCGCACGCGGGCCGAGCGAATCATCACGGTCGAAGATCCGATCGAATTCCAGCACGAAAACGCCAAGGCGCTGGTGAGCCAGGTGGAAGTCGGCACCGACAGCGAAAGCTACGAATACGCGCTGCGCGCCATGATGCGTCAGGATCCGGACACGATCCTGATCGGCGAAATCCGCGATAGTTTCTCGCTGACCACCGCCTTGAAGGCCGCCGACACCGGGCACTTGGTGTTCACGACGATTCACGCGACGAACGCTTGGACGACGATCCAGCGCGTCGTGTCGCTGTTCGACGTAAATCAGAAAGAACTTCAGCAACAACAGCTCGCACTGAACCTCAACGCCGTCGTATGTCAGCGTCTCGCCAAGAAGCGCGAAGGCAAAGGCCGAATCCCCGTCATCGAGCTCATGATGGCCACGCCCATCGTGCGGAAATACATCCTCGACGGCGAGTTCGAGAAACTAAAAGGCACCGTCGGCAACAAGGAAGCCGGCAGCCAGAGCTTCGATCAGCACCTGACTGATTTGTTCCAGAAGCAAATCATCGACGTGAACGAAGCCAAGCGACTGGCAAGCAACATTGACGCGTTAAGCTTGGCCCTGCGAGGAATCGGCAA
>JACMJD010000029.1 GCA_014380825.1 Phycisphaerae bacterium
GTCGTTTCTTCAACATCGTCGAAATGATGCTTCTGAGTCCCGATGATCTGGTAATTCTCGTGACCTTTTCCCGCGATCAGCACGACATCGTTCGGTTCGGCATCGGTTAGCGCCTTTTCGATCGCGCTGCGTCGATCGGCTTCCACAAAGAGACGGTTCGACTCTGCACTATCGGCAGGCAGGCCCGAAACGATTTCATCGATGATGGATTTGGGATTCTCGGTCCTTGGATTGTCGGAAGTGACGTAGATCACATCGCCAAAATTGGCTGCGGTGCGAGCCATCCGCGGCCGCTTGGTGCGGTCCCGGTCGCCGCCGCATCCGAAGACGACGCGCAGACGACCTTTGGTCAGTGGCTTCAATGCACTCAGGACGTTCTCCAATGCATCGTCCGTGTGGGCATAATCCACTAACACCGCGAATGGCTGCCCGTGACGCACCGATTGCAATCGCCCGGGGGCGCCTTGCGCATCGCGCAAACCCGCGGCGATCTGGTGAACCGTTGCCCCTAAGCTCTCGCCCACAATCGCAGCCGCGCATAGCGCATTCTGAATATTGTGTTTCCCAATCAACTGCATGCTGACTTCCGCCCGACCGTCCGGCGAGTGCAGGATAAAACTGCTCCCCGCGGAAGTAACCGCGATATCCTTTGCCCGATAATCCGCGTCCTTGCTCGACATGCCGAATCGGATGATGCGGCTGTGGCAATTGGCGACCATTCGCTTTGACCACTCGTCGTCAACGTTGACGGCCGCCACCGCATCCGTGTGCAGCGTTTCGAACAACATCGCCTTGGCGGCGGCGTATTCGTCCATCGTGCCGTGGTAGTCGAGGTGATCGCCCGTGAGATTGGTGAACCCAACTCCGGCGAATGTGACGCCCGCCGCGCGACGCTGGTGCAGCGCGTGGCTACTGACTTCGATCGCGCACGCACGGCAGCCTTTATTGCGCATCGACGCGATCAAATCCGCAAGCTCAACCGGGCCAGGCGTGGTCATCGTCGCTTCGCGAGTGGATCGGCCGTCGTCGATCTCGACTGTGCCGATCATGCCGCAGCGCTGGTTCAGTGTTTTCAGCAAATGGCGGATGAGATAAGTCGTCGTTGTCTTGCCGTTTGTCCCGGTCACACCGAGGACTTTGAGCGAATGGCTCGGCTGTGAGTGAAACACGTTCGCCAGCACCGAAGCCGACGCCTGGTCCGCGATCACGATCTGCGGCAGGGGGACGTAATCGAACTTCTTCTGCGTGATCACGGCCACCGCGCCGCGCGCGTGCGCTTGCGTGATGTAGTCGGCGCCGTTGGTTTTCGTGCCCGGCCGCGCGACGAAGACGTCGCCGGTGCGGATGTGTCGCGAATCTTCCGAGATGCCCAGGATTTCGATGTCGGGAATGCCGGCCAGATTAATCTGCGGATCGAACTGCTGAAGCAGGTGATGCAAGAGCACCGGAACCTCCATTGTTCCCATTCGAGATGAATGCAGACCGCCGTGCCTGCGTGTTGTGGTGACAGTAACAAAATGGAAGGGGGCAAGCAATCGTGACAGGCTGACAAGGTGAAGAGATTGCGCAAGCAGATGACAGGTTTGCGACCACCTTGTCATTCCAAATACTTTGAGTCGCCGCTGCGGATCGACACGCTCTGAACGGGGCGTGACTTCAACTGCGCAGCGCTCGTCGCAAAGAGCGGCGAGATTTCGATCGTCGCATCGGGTTCGCCATCTTTCATCGGTACGTTCACACCGGCTTCCTGAAGCCATCGCGCGGCTCGTCGGTTTTGATCTCTTCGGCTCGTCGCTGGAGAATCGACGCCCTCGGCATTTTTTACCGGAGAGAATTCTTCGCCGCGATCAGTTGTGTAAACGATCGCGTTCTCGGCTAGCGGGATCGCGTCGAAGACGAACTGTTCCAGCTTAACCGCGTTCGGCTTGTCGGGCTTGATCGAATCACCCGAGTCGTCAACGAACGGGACTTTCTTTTCCGCGCGATGCCACGGCAGGCTCAGGCGTCCGCCGCTGTTCACGCGTTCGATGAAACTCGTTCGCAGTGCGTGGATGGCGATCGAGCCGGCGTTGAATCGTGGTGTGCCGCCGGCATCGGTTTGCAGCGCTAGCGCTTCGGGCAGATCGCTGTATTCAATCACCTGCAACACGCCGTTGCCGATCACGAAATTGCCGACTTTTTCCAACGCGTTGGCTTTGGGAATCGTCTTGCTGCTCATCTCACTGCCGGTCAGGTCGTGCAGGCCGATGAACAGCGGATCGATCGCGTGAACGAGCGGGTTGTCGACCTGGAAATAACTCAGATGCTCCACGCCGCGCTTCTTCATGTCCGCCAGCGCGCCGCTCTTGGCGAT
This sequence comes from Phycisphaerae bacterium, assembly GCA_014380825.1. The sequence continues at coordinate 2,354 of JACMJD010000029.1, forward strand.
CGCGCGCAGCGATCCGCCGTGTCCATCAGGCGAGAGCGCGAGCGAATCCTTTTCGCCCAGCAGGATTTTCCCATCCATGCTGAAAGCGGGCATCATGCCTTGCTGGAAGAAATACACATCTTGTTTCGGGTAGCCGAAGTAACTGTTCTTCTGGAAGTACGCGCGGGTGGCCGCGTCGTTGGCGTCGCTGGTCATGATGTACCAGGGGATCGCGTGCTCGGCATCGCGCTGGTGCGCCAGCAACTGCTCGGCGAACACCTGAAACAACGGCTTTTTCTTCACCGGCGTAACCGGAAATTCGCCCTTCGGTCCGTCGTAACCGAGCCGAGTTCCCTGACCGCCCGCAACCAGAAACGCGCCGACCTTCCCTTCGCGCAACAGCTCTCGGCCACGTTTCTCCGCGTCGGCATACAGTTGCCGCCGACTCGCGTCCGGCACGCGCGGATATGCATCGACCGGCTTGATATCCGTCGGCAGCGCCATCGCGGCCTTCCGCTTCACCTGCGTCTCGATCAGCTCAGCGTCGTTCTCCAGATCCAGCGATTGAAGCTGCGACGTCAGCCTGGCACGCTGCGCTTCGTCGAGTTGATTCCAAAATCGCAACACGTGCTGCTGGCCGATGTTTCCTAGCTGGTCGCGGAGTTGAGCGGCGTCGGTTGGTGGCATGTGCAAATGGTTATCGCAACGGGGGGAACGTGGCAATAGGATTGTCCGTCACTTCTTGAGTATCATTGCACGGGGTAGATGGAATCTCTCAAAGGAAAACTTCTCCTCGCCTCCACGCAGCTTGGCGATCCGAACTTCTCCAGCACGGTCATCCTGATCGTGCAGCACGATGAGAACGGCGCGCTCGGGCTGATCCTGAATCGGCCCACCGAGACGACGATCCAGGAAGCATGCTCGCAAGCGCTGGAGTTGCGGTGTGCCATCGACGACGTGCTCTATCAGGGCGGCCCGTGCCAGGGGCCGCTAATGGTCGTGCATGACGACATCAACGGTAGCCAGATCGACGTGATCGACGGCGTCCACTTCACCACCGAGCGGGAAGAAATCGAATCGCTGCTGCTCAACACCGAAGCGAAGATGAAGTGTTTCGTGGGATATTCCGGCTGGGCCGCGTCGCAATTGGAGATGGAATTCGAAGCCGGAAGCTGGCTGACGTTCCCAGCCGACGCCGATCAAATCTTCAACGCGCCGCCGGGCGACGAACAGTACATGAAGCTGATTCAGAAGATCACGATCGGGCAATACATCGATCCGGAGCGAATTCCAGAGGATCCGAATGTGAATTAGTCGACTTCGGAGGTGCAAAATGGCGCCCTTCCCGGCGACATTCATCGGGCTGGTGATTTCGATCGTTTCTCCTCAACTCACAACACCATCAGCATGGCGCCAGAAGTTCGACGCCGCTCACGGACTGGCGGCCGACGAGGGCCTGAAGCATTCGCTGGCACGTGTCGATTGAGAAGTAGCAGTGTGGACTCACTCGACTTGGCGGGACTCGTCACCGTTTAGCACTATGTCGTCCCATTGGCGCTGTGTATCGGCATGCTCGGCAATGTCCAACCGGCGCCGAAACTCTCTCAGAACTTCCCCGTCAGTGGAACGCGGATGCGCACTGCGGATGTTACTCAGCGCCGTCTCGCGAGCGCGGTCAAACAAGACAGCGCCTGCTAAGAAGCGTTCTTCGAACGACATGCGGTGATACGCCTGAATCTCATCCCGTGATTGATTGATGCGCTCGGGAGTCATCTGCGTCTCACAAAGAGTACCGTCACATCACCTTCTTCATCACCTCAACGCACTTCTTCAGCGCCGGTACCGGGTTCTGCTCGTCGCCTTCGTATTCGATCACCAGCGGACCGGAGAAATTCATTTGCTGCAAGCTCGTCATCAGCTTCGGGAGGTCGAGATTTCCTGTGCCGATGATCACATCGCTGGGGATTCGCGCTCGGTCGTAGACGAAGTCTTTCACGTGTACGCCGTACAGGCGTTTGCTGAACTGCTCGGCCAGTTTGATCGGGTCTTGCTTGGCGTCTATCGCCCAGGCGGTGTCAAGGTGCAGGCCGATGCGTTCACTGGTCTTGCTGAAGATGTATTTGAGGATCGTGGCGTTGCCGAGCCAGTCGTAGCCGCCGTGGTTGTGGATGCTGAGCTTCAGGTCGTACTGGTCGGCCAGTTTTTCGATGTTCTTCAAACCGTCCCACATCGATTCGGGCTGGAACGAGATCGACATGTGCTTGATGCCCGCCTGCTTGCAGAACTCAAATCGCGGCTGGTCTTTTTCCGTGTTGCCGGAAAGATATTCCACGCCGATGGCGACGAGCTTCACATCCGCCTTCTTGAATTGCTCGATCGTTTTTGCGAACGTTGCGGGCGCGGAGAAATCGGCGTGCACGGCGCAGATCTCGGTCGCGCTCACGCCGGTGGATTTCAGTTGCTCGATAAACGCCGGAACTTCTTTGAAATGCCGGTAGCACCAGCTTTGGATGGCGATGGGTTGATTCACGTGATGAACTCCTTCTTGCTAAAATGTTGAGCCGGGAATCTTACGGGCAGAACGCTCCGGAGGAAGACATGAACGACCAGAAATTTTCGGAAGTCATCGGTCGCCAATATCAGGGCGCTCTGACAATGCTTCGCAACGCGATCGCGTGCTGTCCGGAGAACCTATGGAGCGATCGTTCGCAAAATGAGGCGCCGTTCTGGCATCACGTCATGCACACGATATTTTTCACGCGACTGTATTGCTGCGAGCAGTTCCCAAGCGATCAATCTTTCGCGACGGCAAGCGAATTCATGGTGCTCGTTGAAGGCGCACCGTTGAAGGATTGGTCTGAGGCCGAGCGGTTACGGCTGCGGGATTCGATGGGCCGAGTCACTGAGAAGGATTCAACGTATCCACGCGTGCCGGGGAAATCTGAACTGCTGGAATACCTTGACAAGACCGATGCGAACGTTGCATTGTCGCTGGCGCAAATCGCGGCCGATGGTTCCGGTGATCGCGGGCCGATTCCGTGGGTTCCGGAATCGCGGGCGGATTTGCTCGTCTACAACCTTCGTCACATCCAACATCACGTCGGCCGACTGCATTCGATGTTGGGTCGCAGGGGCATCAAGGCGAAGTGGGTCGGCGGGTTCAGTTGAGTGGGCGGCATCACTTCAAATCTTTCATCGCCGCCCGCGCCGGCGTGCTGAGCCAGATCCGCTTCTGGTCAGAGCTGATGCCGATGTAATCGTGATCGTCCAGCCAGCGAAGGATGTTGCTCAGCTCGACGTGGTTCTCGCCAGGCTGAGCGAGCTTCGAAACGAACATTGCTTCATCGTGCTCCAGCAGTTGACGAAGGATTGCCGCGCCGCGCTCGAATCGACGCGAGTGCTGCAGCGGATTTTCGCCCCGCAGCGTCGCGACGCCTTTCAGGATGGCGCGCGGGCCCCAGAGCAGCATGTCGGTGTAGACCGCTGCGCCGACCTGAAAATTCTGGAGCTCAAACTCGCCACGGCTGGAAAAGGACGGAGAAAAATCCGTCGCGCGATCGGCGAAATAATTTCCACGCGATCGACGCTCTTCCCAGAACAGCAACGGAAGCATGCCGAGAAGAAAAACGAGATACCAACCCCACCAGCCGATCCAGGTGCTGTCCGTGAGCGAATACAGGATGAAGCAGATGATCGACGCGACGATCGCGCCGGCGACGACAATAATCCCGACGCCCGCGGCCAGCAGTCCGACCGCGCCGGCGCTTGTCAGCGCATGCTTCGCCATCAGGCGCGCGACGATTGGATCGCTGGAATTGGGGAGCGTCCCGGGATCTCGATAATCGATCGGCTCAGGCGGTTGGTCGCTCATCTCGTCTTTCCCGAAAACCAAAACTGAGCTGTCATCCTGAGGTACTCCGAAGGATCTGGCTGAGTCTGACAAGTCGGCCAGATGCTTCGGAGTACCTCAGCATGACAACCACGCGCGTGGACAACAACAGTTCAGACGATCGCGGGCATCGCCACTTTCACCGCGCGAACCGCGAGAAACATCGGGATCTCTTTCCGCGCGACATTCTCCGCGTGCGCGCGCGGCCCGGAGTCGCTGATCTTATGACTCGGCCATTCTTCCAGCGCGTCGATCAGCAGGCCGGCGTTGCGGGCGGCTCTTACATATGACTCGATGGGCTTGTGAAATGTCCACGTGTAAACATCCGGCGCTTTTCCCGGATGCGCCACGATCGGGCTCTTGCGCGGAATGAGATACCGATCGACCCGGCGGTATTGAACTTTCTGCGTTTCGTCCCAACCCCAGGCCGTTTCCTTCGGGCCGCGGAAGGCGGGGTGCATCATGACGATGACGAATCTTCCCGCCTCGCGCAGTGCGCGGGCGACGCCTTCGAACAGCGCTTGGATCGGGTGA
>JACMJD010000337.1 GCA_014380825.1 Phycisphaerae bacterium
ATGTCCGTGAGAAACCGCAAGCTGGCGTCGACCGGATACAGGCACTCGTTCTGTGCCTGCACTTCTTTCAGTATGTCCGCTTGAACGGTGCCACGAAGCTTCGGGATGACATCTTTGCCGAACCGACGGCGCGCGGCCGCAACGAACATCGCCATGATCACCGGCGCGGGGCCGTTGATCGTCATGCTGACGCTCGTGCCGTCGAGCGTGAGATCGAAGCCGTCGTACAGGCGGACCATGTCTTCGACCGTGTCGATCGCGACGCCGCCTTCACCGATCTTGCCGAACACGCCGTCGTCGTCGCTGTCGGTGCCGTAGAGTGTCGGGCCGTCGAACGCGGTCGAGAGCCGCGCGCTCTTCTGATGTTGCGTGAGATAGTGAAATCGCTCGTTGGTGTCTTCAGCCAATCCCAAACCTGCGAAAAGTCGCGTGGGCTCTTCGGCTTTCGTCGCGGCGCCGCCGGCGTTGTCGTGACCGTTTTTTCCGTTGCGATCGCTCCTGGAAGCTTTCTTGCCGGTCGCGCGGGCGGTTAGTCGATCACCGTTTTTGATCTGCGACGTCGCAAGCGGCGGAGGGAGCGGTTCGAGATAGAGTTCGCGATATGCGGAATTCAGGAATGGAAATTCGCCGGGCAAACCTTCACCCATGAGATATCGAAGGATCTCGCCGGCTTCATCAACCTGCGGCAGTGCGAGCCGCGGCAGATTGATACCGGTGGGCGTGGTGGTCGTCGGAATGCCGGCGCGGATCTTTTCCCAGCGCGCGAGTACTTCCTTGGCGGCTGCCGGATCGGAGCGGACGCGCTTCACTTCTTTTTCGACCGATGCGTTGTACGACTCGATCGCATCGCTGATGTCCGACAGCATTCCCATGCACGCCTCCGCTCAAATTCAAATACGTTCAACCACCAAGACACCAAGAAATGAAATCAAACTCTTTGCTTTTTCTTCTTGGTGCTCTTGGTGTCTTGGTGGTTAGGCTTTTCCGTGAGCATTTTGAACAACCGATCCACGCCCGCGTCTCGGTGGTGTTTCGAGACGGTTGAGATCACCTGCTGGTTCGCGTGATTCGCCCGCACGCGCTGTTCGACTTCACTTGCCGCGGTTCTCGCGCCGGCGAGGTCGGATTTGTTGATCACGACGAAGTTGGCCAGGTCGAGCATCGCGATTTTCTGGAGTTGCAATCGGCTGCCGTACTCGGGGCTCATGACGAACAGCGACTTGTCGACCAGCCCGTGCTTGAACGGAGTGGCTTCCTGACCGGTGCCGACCGTTTCAACAAAGATCACGTCGAACGGCAGATTCCGCAGCGATCGCAAGGCCGCTTCCGTCTGCGGCGACAGTCCGCCCTCGCGGCCGCGCGTAGCGAGACTGTGCATGAACACGCGATCGTTTTGCGACCAGATCATTGCGGCGCGATCGCCGAGCAACGCTCCGAAGCTGACGATGCTCGGATCGTGGGAAAGTACCGCGACACGCGCGTTGTCATTCGATTTCAGGACGCGCAGGACAAGCTCGTCGATCAGTGTCGTCTTCCCCGCGCCACCGGGACCGGTGATGCCGATCGTGAGCGGCGCGTGACGGTCGCGATTGGTTTTCTCTGCGCGAATTTCTCCCGCGACGAGTTTCGCGAGGTAGCGATCGGTTCCTGGTTTCGGAGAAGACCGGAGCTTCCGCTTCCGGCTGTAAGAAGACTTTACGTAGTTGACGAGCGCTGTGAGCGGTGTTCCCGCGGGGAAGATTTTTTCAACGCCGCGGCGTTCCATTTCCTTCACGTCGTCGGCGCTGATCGTTCCTCCACCTCCGCCGAACACCGCGATATCACCCGCGCCTTTGTCCTTCAGCGATTGAACGACTTCGGCGAAGTATTCGACGTGGCCGCCGTTGTAGCTGCTGATGCCGACGGCGCGGACGTTTTCCTGGATCGCGGCGCGCACCACGTCGCGAACGGGGCGATGGTAGCCGAGGTAAATTACCTCGATGCCGTTTCGCACGAACTCGAGGTTGACGGTGTTGATCGCGCTATCATGCCCATCACAAATCGGCACGGCGGTCAGCACACGAATCGGATCTGTTGTCGATGGCTTGGGCATTCTCTCCGCTTCCAGAAACACAGACTAACCACCAAGAGCACCAAGAAGACAAAACCAAGCTCCGCATCTGAATTCTTGGTGTCCTTGGTGCTCTTGGTGTTTCATTCTTCCTGTTTTGTTATCTTCTCTTCGATGGCAACCACTTTCGCAAACGCGCTCGACTTTAAGGGGAAAGTCGCCTTCGTCACGGGGAGCTCGCGCGGGATCGGCGCGGGCATCCTGACTGCACTCGCCGACCACGGCGCGACATGCATTGTGAATTATCTTGAAGACGCCGAAGGTCGGAATCGCGCCGACGCGGAAGCTGTCGCCAAGGCCGCGGGGAATGCCACGCTCGTCGCCGGCGATATCAGCAAACCCGACGATGTTCAGCGCATGGCCGACACCATCAAGCGCGACTTTGGCGGGCTCGACATACTTATCAACAACGCGGGTGTGCTGCGCGATCGGTCGATCCGCAAGATGACGCTCGACGACTTCGAGGCCGTCATACGCGTCAACCTGTTCGGCACGTTTAACGTCATCAAGAGCTTCTCCGACCTGATTAAACCCGGCGGCCGAATCGTCAACATGGCTTCGGTCGCAGCCACCCTCGGATTCTTCGGCCAGGCGAATTACGCCCCGAGCAAAGCGGGCGTCGTCGCACTGACCAAAGTCGCGGCGCGCGAATTGGCGAGAAACCAGATCACCGTGAACGCGATTGCGCCTGGCGTCATCGAGACCGAGATGACCAAGGATTTCAAACCCGAAGTCACCGAAGGATTCAAATCGCAAATTCCGCTGGGACGCCTCGGGCAGGTCGATGACATCGTCGGCGCGGCGCTGTTCCTGTGTTCCGACTTGGCGCGATACGTTACCGGACAAGTCATCCACGTGAACGGCGGGTATTACATGGGGACGGCATAACGCTCGCATCCGACGCGACTGGAGTCGCGTTGTCATCCTGAGCGCAGCGAAGGATCTCGATTCGCGAGGTGCGCACTTCGCAGCCCGAGATCCTTCGCTTCGCTCAGGATGAAATTTTCTCTGATGATTCACATTGCTCCGCGATGATCTGCCAGCTTTGAGCCGTTCTGCGCCAGCTCCCGCAGCAGCGGCGCCGGCTCGAATCGCGGGCCGTGTTGCGATTCCAGTTCTTCGAGTTGTCGCACGAGCGTCGCCGCGCCGACCGAATCCGCGTACGCCGCGAGCCCGCCGCGGAATTGGGGGAAGCCCATTCCCAGCAGCGTGGCGGTGTCGATCGCGTCGGTGGAATCGGCCACGCCTTCGCTGAGCAGGCGGGCGGCTTCGTTCACCATGGGAAGCAGCAGTCGCGACTGAATTGATTCAGGTGATACGTCGCGCGCGCCGCCGCTGCGCGAGTTGGTCATGAATTCCACGATCTCGTCGTTCACCTTGGGCTTCGCGCCGCGCTGGTCCTTCGGCGGATAGACATAAAATCCGCGACCGGTTTTGCGTCCGAGCCAGCCACGCTCCAAAATCTGGTCAGTCCCGTGCGGCAGGCGAACGCGCTCGCCCAGGTGCGGCTCCATCGCTTTGAAGATGCCGGCGATGACATCCATGCCGATCTGATCGATCAGCGCGAGCGGCCCCATCGGCATGCCCCAGTCGACGATTGCTCCGTCGATCGCTTCGACCGATCGGCCTTCGCCAATCATGCGCATTGCTTCGGAGAGATACGGCATCAACACGCGGTTGACGATGAAGCCCGAGCCGTCGCCGACGACCACCGGCGTTTTGCCGAGCTTGCTCGCCAGCGCCACGGCGGTGGCGCACGCGGTCGGATCGGAATCGACCGTGCAGATCACTTCGACCAGCGCCATCTTCGGCACGGGATTGAAAAAGTGCAGGCCAACGACGCGCGATGGATTTTTCGTCGACTGCGAGAGCTCGCGAATGCTCAGCGAGCTGGTGTTGCTGGCGATGATCGCGTCGGGCCTGGCGATCTCGTCCGCCTGCGCGAGCACTTCCTGTTTGGCATCGAGTTGTTCAATCACGGCCTCAAGGATGAAATCTGCCTTGGCGAGTTCGTCCATGTCGGAGCGAGCATGCAATTTTCGCATCGCATCGTCCGCCGCCTTTTGTGTGAGGCGGCCACCGCTGACGTCATCCTGAAACAGGCCGGCCAGCCGCTGCTTGGCACGATCGACGGCATCGGAGCTGACTTCGATGAGCGACACGGGAATGCCCGCCCGCAGCACCGCGTGCGCGACGCCCGCGCCCATCACACCCCCGCCGATGACCGCGACGCGCTCGATTTTCTTCGGCTCGCTACCCGCGCGCTTGGCGGCGGCTTTTTTCGCGCCGGTGCGCAGGAAAAATGCCCGCATTAGGTTTCGACCTTCAGGCGTTTCGCGCAAATCGCACAGCCCCTTCAACTCGGCCGCCAGTCCGGCTTCGGGACCGTTTTCCCAGCCTGCGCGGGCGACTTCGATCACACGTAACTGCGCGGGATATTGGCCGCGGGTTTTCGCGCGAACGTCGCGCTCGACTTCCGCGAACACCTGCGCATCGTCCGGCTTGGCCTCAACGCGCGGTCGCGGTCGCTCTCGCAGTCGCTTTCGTGCGACGGCGAGCAGATTGTCCTGCGATGTCACTTCATCAACGATGGCCAGCCGCTGCGCCTCGCGCGGCGCGACAGCTTTGCCGTTCGCGAGAAATCCGAGTCCTTCGCGCAGCCCAACAAGACGCGGCAGGCGAACGGTTCCGCCCCATCCCGGCACCAGGCCAAGTTTCGTTTCGGGCAGCCCGATCGTCCCCGCTTCATCGACAGCCACGCGGTGCTTGCACGCCAGCGCGACTTCCAATCCGCCGCCCAGCGCATCACCGTTGATCGCGGCGACGGTTGGACAAGAAAGTTTCGACAGCCGATTCAGAATCACCTGTCCATCCAGCAGATATTTCTCAAGCGCGGGCCGATCCATGTCGCGCATCTCGAACAGATCGGCGCCGGCGATGAACGTGCGATTCTTCGCCGACGCGACGATCAGCGCGGCCGGTTTGTCTGTTTCGAGTTGCGCCAGAGCCGCATCAAGGTCCGCCCACATCGCGCGGTTGAGCGTGTTGACGCTCTTGCCCGCCGCGTCGAGCCACAGCGTGGCGATGTTGTCGGCGTCTTTCTCGATTCGAACGTTGCCAGTCATTGATGTCTCGCAGATTTTTGAACCGCAGATAAACGCAGATGAACGCGGATTGAGAATGAATTCAGATTCAATCTGCGTTCATCTGCGGTTCCAATCTCATTCCGTCAGTTCCGGCGTCATGCCTCGTCGCATCGTGTTTTCGGTGACGACACGCGGGTCGACGAAGTTGAGCAGATATCCCGGTCCGCCCGCTTTCGTGCCGCCGCCGGACATTCCAAAACCGCCGAACGGTTGGCGATGCACGAGCGCGCCGGTGCTGCCGCGGTTTAAGTACAGATTGCCGACGCGAAATCGCTTTCGCGCAGCTTCCAGATTAACCGGCGAGCGCGAAAACACCGCGCCGGTCAGCTTGTACGCCGACTGATTGCCAATCTCCACCGCTCGATCAAATGTTTCCGCGCGCATCAACGCAATCACCGGGCCGAACAGCTCGCGACACATCAACTGATGACACGCATCGTTCACTTCGAAGATCGCGGGCGCGATGTAGTAGCCGTTGAGACTTGCCGGCACCTGGCCGATGTGAATCGACTTGGCGCCGTCACCCG
>JACMJD010000338.1 GCA_014380825.1 Phycisphaerae bacterium
CGCAAGGCGCGGCGAACGGGACACTGGCCTTCGAGTGCGATATCATTGGCACTGAATTGTGATTGATGTGGCTCGCCGCGGCGGGCGCGTGCGGCTTGAGCCGCGAATCATGGGCGGGGCGCCCATCCCATGAAGTAATGCCGTTCTCACTCATCCAACCTTTATCCGAACTTCCCCTCGCGTTTGTTGACGTGGAGACCACCGGTGTGTCCGCAGATCTCGGCGACAGGGTGATCGAGGTCGGCATCGCCCGCTTTGAGAACGGCCAGAAGGTGGCGGAGTATGAGCAGCTCATCAATCCGCAGCGCCGGATCAGCCCGGGAATTACGGCGCTGACCGGAATCACGCCGGCGATGTGCGAGAACCAGCCGACATTCCAGGAACAGTTCGATCCGATGATGGCGATCCTGCGCGGGTCGGTCGTGCTGGGACACAATGTGCGGTTTGATCTGTCGTTCCTGGCGCGCGAATTCACGCGGTGTCGGTGCGATATCGAACATGCCCTCGAAAAAGCACCGGTGCTCGATACGGTTCGCATTGCGCGACGCCGATTCGGTCGAGGCGGAAACGGTTTGCAGCGGCTCTGCCGTCGGCTCGGATACGAACCGCCGGTCGCGCACCGAGCACTGGCGGATGCGATCGCCACCGCGTTCGTCTTCGAGCGCCTGATCGAACCCGTCGGCCACTGGCAAATGTGCCTCTGCGACGCCATGGCACAGCAGGGCGGTCCGATGGGGCTGACGAGCGGATCGCCTAAGCAACAGCTATTGCCGCTGGAATTGGAAGAAGCGCTCGAGCAGAAGTGTCCGGTGACGATGGAGTATCTCGACGGCAACGACCAGCGCACGCAGCGCGTCATCCAGCCGCTGAGCATTCGGCGGCGCCAGGGCGAGCTCGAGCTGATCGCCTACTGCCAGCTCCGCAACGATCGGCGGACGTTTAAGCTGGAGCGAATCGTGCAGCTCAGCCGCCTTAACGAATATCAACCTGAGCCGCAGACGCTGTTCGATCAGACGACGAGCGGTCAGTGTTCCGAGGAAAGGAATCTGTCATCCTGAGGTACTCCGAAGGATCTCGATCGGCGAACCGTTTTCGCGGCCCGAGATCCTTCACTTCGTTCAGGATGACAGGTGGGACGGTGTTCATCAGTCATGCCAAAACAATTTCACCACCTGGGCCACAAGTCGATCCTCAGCGGGAAGCAGATCGCGCAGCCGCGGACGATCTTGGACACATTCGATAATCCCAAGCGCTCGCGCGATTACGAGATCCGTTTCACTTTCCCGGAATTCACCAGCATGTGCCCGGTGACGGGCCAGCCCGATTTCGCGACGATCACGATCAGCTATGTGCCCGATCGACTGTGCGTCGAGATGAAAAGTCTGAAGCTGTACTTCCTGGCGTACCGCAACAAAGGCATTTTTTACGAGGCGGTCGTGAACACGATTCTTGACGACCTAGTAGCAAAGATATCGCCGCGCAGTATGACCGTCATTGGAGACTTCGCCGCGCGCGGGGGGACAACGGGGACGGTGACGGCATCGTTTTCGAATCAGAAAACAAAGAGTTGAACCACCAAGACACCAAGGATACCAAGAAGACAAAACAGAATTGAATTCTTGGTGTCCTTGGTGTCCTTGGTGTCTTGGTGGTTTCAATCTTCTTGAGGTGGTGAGGCCGGAACGGACGACATATGATCGACATTCGCTCGACAGCTTTGCCGAATGGAGATCCGAAATGATGCCGCAACCACCGCCGGGGCAGGGGCCGATTGATCCGCGAGGCGCGTTTTCACCGCCGCCGGGAGCGGGTGGCGCTGCGCGTCCGCCCATGCAACCGACGATGCCGCCGAACATTCCACCAAACATGCCACCGATGATGATGATGCCGCCGCCGGGGTACTATCCGCCCCCGCCGAAGCGCGGAGGAGGATTTGCTCGCGGGGTGTTGCTCACGCTGGCGACGTCGATCTTCGGCATCTCGATCCTGTTGAACTTCTATCTGCTGACCGCGGTCGGACTCGCCGGCGGCGCAAGCTCGGCTGCCGAAACGGTTCTGGTGAATGGTGATGCGGGCGAGACCGTCGCCGTCATCCCGTTGAAGGGCGTGATCACCGGAGAATCGGCCGAGCGATTTGAGAAGCTGATGCGCGAGATCGAGGAGAACGGATCGATCAAAGCGCTCGTGCTCGAAATCGACACGCCCGGCGGCGAGGTCACCGCGTCGGATGAGATCTATCGCCGCGTGCTGAAGTACAAGACCGACAAGGGCGTGAAGGTCGTCGCGACCATGGGCAGCATGGCCACCAGCGGCGGATACTACATCGCCTGCGCGACCGACTACGTGTACGCGCAGCCGACGACGCTCACGGGCAACATCGGCGTTGTGATGCAGCGCTTCAACTTCAGCGGCCTGATGGAAAAGTGGGGCGTGGCTGACACGACGATTACGCCGGAAAAATCGAAGTACAAATATGCCGAGTCGCCGTTCCGACCGGAATCACCCGAGACGGCCGTTTATCTGCGCGGCCTGATCGACGACACGTATGGTCGATTCAAGGACATCGTCGCGAAGGGTCGCGGCACGAACCTCAAGGCCACGATCGACCAGGTCGCCGACGGTCGCGTTTACACCGCGAACGATGCGCTCAAGCTCGGCCTGATCGACGAGATCGGCTACGCCGACGAAGCCTACACCAAGGCCGCGGCGATGGCGGGGCTGAACAAGCAACACGTCGTGCGATATCATCGCCAGCCGTCGCTGCTCGATCTGCTCGCCGGCGACACCAGCGCGAACGCCGGTCTCGGCGATCGCGGCGCCACCAGCTCAATCAACGGCGGCGGCGTGAACGTGAAGATCGATCGCAGCATCCTTGACGAGATCACCACGCCACGATTGATGAGCATTTATCGGGGCGAATAGTTTGTCGTCGACGGGGGCTCGTATTACTCCTCTCCCTCGGGAGAGGTTGGATGAGGGCTCAGATTGTGAGATGTGCTGAGCAGTCGAGAGTTCTCCGAACGTGTAGCCGGCGAGGTTGCTCGCCGTTCGTGGCGCCGAGAAACGGCGAGCAAGCTCGCCGGCTACACAAATGCAAATCCGTTGAAGCGCGCGCACTCGTCGTCGTCGTCCTCATCGCACTGTCTGTATTTGGCTCGACTTCCCGCGCCGCCAATCCGCGCGACGTTGATGCGGCCATCAACGATGCCGTGAAATATCTGTACTCGCAGCAGCAGGACGGAAAGTGGGAACGCGAGTTTGACAAGCACGGCGATCAATCCACCGGCCAAACCGCGCTGGCCGTTCACGCGCTGCTCTCGGCGGGTGAGAGCCATCAAGACGAGCGCATCGTCAAAGCGATCGACTATCTCAAGAAGACGCCGTCCACCGGTGTGTACGCGTTGGCGCTTCGCTGCCAGGTCTGGAGCCAGCTTCCGCCGTCGCCGGAGGTTCGCGCCGCGATGGCGAAGGACGTGAAGATCCTGCTGGGCAGCATCGATCGCGAAGGAAGAGTCAAAGGCTTCTACGGCTACAACCCGGGAACCAAAACCTACAGCCTGTCGCGCGGACACTACGCCGCGCTCGGCGTGTGGGCAGCGGCGCAGGCGGGATATGAAGTGCCGAATAACTACTGGCAGCTCGTCGAAAAAGGATGGATTGATGAGCAAGATCCGTCCGGCGGATGGAGCTACAAAGGGAAAAGCTATCAGCCCACGGGTGACAATCAGAAATATCCGGTGACGCCCGGCATGACCGCGGACGGCATCGCGACGCTGTTCATCACGCAGGATTACCTGCACGCGGACGAAGCGGTCACGCCGCGCGGGAACATCAAGAACCCGTACATCGACAAGGCGCTCGATTGGATGTCGGCCAACTTCAAGATGGTTGCGAATGACGAGAAGTTCTCGCGCGATTATCCATACGCCACGCTCTACGCGATCGAGCGAATCGGCGCCGCCAGCGGGTTGAAATATTTCGACAAGATCGATTGGTATGAGATTGGCGCGGATCGGTTGATGCGCAACCGCAAGAACAACGGTTCGTGGACCGGCGATTATGGCGCGGTCGTCAACACGTCATTCGCAATCTTGTTTCTCGCACAAGGTCGCGCGCCGATCGTGATGAACAAGCTGGAGTACGACATCGGCGACAAACCGGGCAATTGGAACCAGCGCCCACGCGATGTCGCCAACATCACGCGGTGGATCGGGAAGCAATCGGAACGTGATCTGAACTGGCAGATCGTGAATCTCAATGCGCCGGTCGAAGAGCTGCACGATTCGCCGATCCTGTACATCGCCGGGAATCAGGAGCTGAAGTTCACCAAGGAAGAATCGGAAAAGCTGCGCCAGTTCATCGAAGCCGGCGGATTGATCCTCGGCAACGCCGAGGCGAATTCGATCGCGTTCACGAAATCATTTAAGCAACTGGCCAAAGACCTGCTGCCGAATTACGAGCTCCGCCAACTGCCGGCTGATCATGCGATCTTTACGAATCAGCAATTTCCAGCCGAGAAATGGAAGCGGAAGCCCACGATCCTGGGCGTGAGCAACGGCGCGCGCGAAATGATGCTGCTCGCGCCGGACGTCGATCTCTCTCGCGCGTGGCAAGTGCAGGAAACCGGCAGCAAGATCGAGCTGTTCCAACTGGCGGCGAACATCTTTCTGTATTCGGTGGACAAGAAAGAAGTGCAGACAAAAGGGCAGACGTATCAGGTTGCGATCGATCAGCGCATCAAACCGAAGCAGTTCATCGCGGTGGCGCGGCTGAAATTTCCCGGCAACTGGGACCCAGAGCCCGGCGGGTGGCGACGCATCAGCGCGATTCTGAACAACCGCGATCGCGTCGCGGTGAAGGTGTCGACAGTCGACCTCACCAAGGAAAAGCTGGACAACATTTCAGACGTCGCGCACCTCAGCGGTGTCGGAAAGCTTCGCCTGACCGACGCATCGCGGGCCGCGATCAAGAAGTTCGTAGATGGCGGCGGCACGCTGATCGTGGACGCCGCGGGCGGAAACGCCGAGTTCGCACAGTCCGCCGAGGCGGAGTTGAATGCAATCTTCGGCACTGATGCCGAGCAATTGAAAAATCCGCTTCCGCCGAATCATCCGATCTATCAGGTGAACGGGCGGAAGCTCGAGGACATCTCATATCGCATGTTCGCGCGGCAGAAATTGGTCGGCGAACTGAAGGGCCCGCGCCTGCGCGGGATCACTTTGAATGGCCGGCTTGCTGTCATCTACAGTCCCGAAGATCTCACCGTCGGCATGGTTGGCCAACCGATCGACGGCATCATCGGCTACTCGCCATCGACGGCGACGGAGTTAATGCGGTACATTCTTCTAAACAGTTTGAATCCGGGTGCGAGCCCCACGACGCAGAAGTCGGCGGCGACGACGAAGTCCTCTAAGTAGCGTGGCACGGGCGGGACGCCGTGCCACGTCAGTTGACGGGCTGGCACTTCGGACAGAAGTGTGTCGATCGGCCACCAAGTACAATTCGCTCGATCGGTGATTTACATGCGCGGCATTTCTGATTCGTTCGACCGTACACGCGATGGAGCTTCTGGAAAGCTCCGCTCTCACCGTTCGCATCCACGTAATCGCGCAGAGTGCTGCCGCGATGTCGCAGCGCTCGGCGAAGCGTCAGCTTGATCGCTCGCGACAGCCGGCGCGCTTGCGCGTCACTAAGCTCGTTGGCGGGCGTGAGCGGATGAATTCGCGCCTCAAACAGCGATTCATCGACGTAAATGTTGCCCAGGCCGGCGATGAAATTCTGATCGAGCAGTGCATTCTTGATCGCGCGGCGCGTGCGCGTCAGGCGCGCGCGAAGCGCATCGACGCGCACCGTGAGCGGCTCGGGTCCCAGATCGTCGAACTTCGGCGCGGGTTCGTTTCCGATCCAGAAGATGCCTCCGAATCGTCGCGGATCTCGAAAGCGGATTTGTTCGCCGCC
>JACMJD010000339.1 GCA_014380825.1 Phycisphaerae bacterium
GATTACGATCGGCGAACTGCTCGTCCAGAACGCGGGACGGCAGATGGTCCAGACCGTGTAGTAGTAAAGTTCGCCCATGACTTCCGATGACTCCCCATGACTCAGGGTGTCATGTCGTCGCGCAAGGCGGCGTGCTTGAGCAACTCGTCGTACGTGCGGATGTATTCGCGCTCCAGCGTCTGCGCCAGTTGCCGGCGCACGCAACGTCGATCTCGACGAGATTTCGGAAACGCAGGCGGGACGATCTCATTCCCGAACGCGACCCACACTTTCCCCTGGTGGCCTGGGATCCATGGGTCGATGTCGTTCAGCGCGTGCGTGCCCAGCACGACGACCGGAACAATCGGCATGCCCGAGCGCAGCGAAATTGTGCAGATGCCTTGTTTGATGCGGCCTCCGCGGATTGCGAGGTCGCGTCCTTTGCGGCAGCCGCCTTCGGGGAAGACGCCGACAACTTCGCCGTTGCTCGCACGGGCTATCGCGGTGCGAATGGCGCGCACGGGCACGCCGTGCCGGTTCACCGAAAACGAGTCCGCCCAGCGCAGCATCGAGGCGAGCACCGGGATGCGAAAGAATTCGACCCGCGCCATCCAGGTGATCGGCCGATCGAGCAGGCAGGTCATCAGCACGGGCTCAATGTGGCTGACGTGCGTCGGGGCTAATAGGTATCCGCCTGCGCGTTGCGCGCGTTCCGGATGGAGCAAGACTTCGCGAAGGCACTGGCGTTTGACGAATCGCCAGAAATGCCGCATCACCGCATAAAACCACGTAGTCTGTGGCCGGCGCAGCGGAGGGCGTCCGATGCGGTTTGGCCGAGCGATCGGCGAGTTTCGTCGCAGGGCGATCAGGGATTTTCGGTCGCTTGTCAGAAACACGTCAGGGCTTATGATCGCCCGGCGTTTTCGATTGTTCAAGCACCGTCACGCGTAAGGAATTTTCCCGATGAATGGCACGGCCCAGGTTGATGTCGAACTGCTGGCGGAAGTGAAGTCGATCCTCCGCCGCGACCTCAAGCTGGGCCCGGATGCGCGCATCGCCGACGATATGCCGCTGATCGGGGGCGAGATGGACCTGGATTCGCTCGACATCCTGCTGGTGATCTCGAGCATCGAGAAGCATTTCAAGATCAAGATTCCTAACGAAGTGGTGGGGCGATGGGTCTTTCAGGACGTGTCGACGCTGACGCGTTTCGTTCAGGAAAACAGGAACGCGAATTCGGGTGGCGCTAAGCCGCAAGCGGCGGATGTCGCCGCGAAGAATTGGTTGGATCGATTGCCGCATGGACCGGAGTTTCGCTTCGTGTCTGCGGTGCATGCGGTCGATCCGGGGAAAAGCGCGAACGGTGTTTGGAAGGTCGATGGAAGTGAAGCGTTTCTGAAGGCGCACTTCCCGGGACGCCCGATCGTTCCTGGCGTTTTAGTCACCGAAGGTTTGGCGCAACTTGCGGGAATCGCTGCATCGACCGAATCGGACAAGCACGGCGGGATGCTGGCCCACGTCGACATCAAGTTTGAATCGCCGATCGTTCCCCCGGCCGCGATCGAGTTGTCGGCGAACGTCGCGCGAGTATTTGGGGCGCTGCGCATGTGCGAGGTCGTCGCGAGCGTCTCGGGGCGATCGGTGGCGCGGGGGACGGTTGCGATCAAATTCGAAACGTGACTCAACCACTGCAAGGCATGTCATGCTGAGGTACGCCGAAGCATCTCGATCAACGAGCGCCGCCCGCTTCCCGAGATCCTTCGGAGTACCTCAGGATGACATCGTTGTGTGGGTTGCGATTGCCACTTGCTTGTTCGTTGCAATCGCGCGCGGTCAAACCACAGCGCCAACCTCGCAGCCATCCGATTTCGCGCAACAGCTCGAAGCGATCGATCGTCGCGCGGGCGAAATCAAAGACTTGACCGCTGACTTTGTGCAGGAGAAGCGTTCGCCGTTGCTACGAAAACCATTGATCAGTCGCGGCAACGTAAAAGCGCGAGGCGGCCTGGCGCTGTGGGAGACGACCGAGCCGGAACCGACGAAGATGAGCGTCGATCCGCAACTGCTCCGCATGTATTACCCGAAGCAGAAGACGATCGAGGAATATCCGATGCAGCAACAGCTCGGCATGATGGCCGCGAGCCCGCTGCCGCGGTTGCAGGCGATTCAGACGACGTTTTCGATGAAGCCTGACGACGGCAAGGGTTTGCTTGACGCGAAAGGTGCGTCGCCCGCGAATCCTCGTGCGGTGCGCATGGAACCGGTCGACGCCGAGATTCGCAAATACGTCGATCACGTCCGCGTGTTGCTCGATGCCGATCGTGGTTTGGTGCTGGCTTTTGAAATGGTTGATCCGGATGGCGAGCAGACGATTATTCGATTTTCCAACGTGCGGACCGGTGTAAATCTGACGGATGAATCGCTTAAGCTCGACACCCCGGCGGGCGTGAAAGTAGTGCGGCCACTCGAGGGTGCGCGATGACGCAGACGCAAACCGAGCCAGCCGTGCTGAGCGCCGAAGCCGTGATGGCGACGCGTCGAATCGATGGCGCCGCCGGTTGGTGGCTCTCCGCGCTGTTCTTCCTGGCCGAAATTGCGCCGTGGTTTTTGCGATTGCTCCGGCCGATCGCGGTGCGCGCGACGGTCTTGTCTTCGCGCACGATCGGCCCAAGCGTGCGCGACAACGCGCGGCGGATCTTCGGCCGCGAGCTGGCTTCGTCTGAACTGAAACGATTCACGCGCGCAGTCGTCGCGAACTTCTACGACTTCGTGATCGACGTCGGCCGAAGCGGGAAAGTTTCGGCACAGGACCTTCGCGATCGGATCGAATCGGTCGACGGCATCGAAGCGTTTCATGCAGCGCGGGCCCAGCAGCGCGGCGCGGTGCTCGTCACCGCGCACATGGGCGCGTTCGAAGTCGGCCTGGCGGCGCTTCGGCAGTGGGTGCCGAAAGTTAATGTCGTGTTCAAGCGTGATTCGTTCGGCGGGTTCGAACGATTCCGCTGGAGCGTGCGCGCGATGCTCGGCGTGATCGAAGATCCGATCGACGACGGCTTCAGCTCGCTCGTTCGCCTGCGCGACTCGCTGAACGCGAACGAGGTCGTCGTCATGCAAGGCGATCGCGCAATGCCCGGCCAGCGATCGCAAGTCGTTCCATTTTTGCATGGCCACCTGCGACTTCCACTTGGACCGGTAAAGCTCGCACAACTTACCGGCAGCCCGATCATCCCCGTGTTTCTCGTGCGCGGCCGGAGCGGAGGGTTTTGCGTTCACTTGGCGGACGCGATCGACGTCGATCCGGCCGCGGCACCGGTGGACGGAATCGATCCGGCGCTGCGGGCGCTTGCGCGCACGATCGAATCGTTAGTCCATCGATTTCCCGAACAGTGGCTGGTGATCAACCGCGCCTTTGTCGAGGATGCCGAACGTGTCGATTGAAATTGCCATTACCGGGGTTGGCCTGAGCTGCGCGCTGGGTCTGAGCGCCGATGAAACATGGCGCGCGGTGCGGGCCGGACAATGCGGCACCGGCGTGATGAGCCAGATCGAGTCACCGCTGCCGGAAGGGCGCGACGGCTGTCAGGCGCCGCCGTTGCCGGAAGATTTCGAGCCGTCGCTGCCGCGTGAAGCGCGGTATCTGCGATGGACGATCCTCGCCGCCTTGCGCGACGCGGGCGTTCCGCTGGAGGACGACGTCGATTTCCCCTCCGTGCAAGACAGCTCCTCCGACGCAACAAGTCACACGCGGAATCGTCGAGCGATCGTGCTCGGTACGACGCTTCACGGCATGCGCGCCGCTGGTCGATTTTTACGCAACGACGATTACGCGGAACTGCAAAACTTTCTCGCCGGCGACACGATCCGTCTCGCCACGCGCGCGCTCGGGTGGAACGCAGGCGCGGCCACGACGTGCTCGGCGTGCTCATCGAGTCTGGGCAGCGTTGCACTGGGCATCACGTTGCTTGAGACCGGCGAGGCCGATCTGGTCGTCACGGGTGGATACGACACGGTCAGCGAATACGTCTGGGCCGGATTCAATTCACTGCGACTCGTGGCCGACGGTCCGACGCGGCCATTCTCGCGCGGCCGACAGGGCATGAAGCTCGGCGAAGGGTACGGAATTCTCGTCCTCGAACGCGCGGGCGATGCGCGAAAGCGCAAGGCAAAGATCGGCGCGATCGTCGCAGGCTGGGGTGAGTCCGCCGACGCGCATCATCTGACGCAGCCACATCCTTCGGGAGAGGGCGCGCATCGCGCCATGCGCGCGGCGCTGGATGTAGCCAACATCGCGCCTCGCGACCTGGGGATGATCGCCGCGCACGCGACCGGAACGCCGGATAATGATGCGGCGGAATTCGCCGCGCTCAATCAGTTGCTCGGCGATCATCTGAAGGACACGCCGGTCGTGTGTTTCAAGAGTCATCTCGGCCACACGCTGGGTGGCGCGGGGGCGGCAGAGTTGATCCTGTCGATGCTCGCCATGCGAGATGGAATTGTGCCCGCGTGCGCAAACCTGAAGGCCGACGAGATCGAGTTCGCAAATTTACACGTGACGACCGGCGCCGCGATCGACCGTAAAATCTCGTACACGTTGAATACATCGCTTGGGTTTGGCGGCGCGAACACGTGCATCGTGCTTGCGAAACCGTCCCTCGACCGCGCTCAGGACAGGCAAGTTGCCAAGCCGGCATCGATTGCGAGATTACGCAAACGTCGCGAGGTCGTCATCACCGGCGTTGGCGCGTTGATCCCCGGCGCGGTTGGCAACGATGCGTTTCTTAATCGCGTAACGAATCCGAATCCACCAGCATGGAAACAACCGCCCGGCGAGTTCAGGGATTCGGATTTCGCGCACCTTCTCAACGCGCGTCGCATTCGGCGGATGAGTCCGTACGTGAAAATTATGCTCGCGGCCGCGACCCTGGCTTGTCGCGACGCGGGGCTGATCGATCAGCCTGAACTGCTGCGTGATTCGTCGGCGATCCTGGGCACAACGCACGGATCCAGCGGGTTCAGTTTCGATTACTACGCGCAGATCGTTCGCGAAGGCGTGCTGGCCGCCAACCCGATGCTGTTCGCCGAAGGCGTGCCGAATGTCGGCGCGGCGCAGTTAAGTATGATGCTGGGAATGAAAGGCGCGTGTCAGACGATCATCGGCACACGCACCGCCGGAATTGATGCATTGCGATTCGCGTTTCTGCGGATCGCCAGCGGCACGTGCGACCGCGTGATTGTCGGGGCGGCGGAAGAAGCGACACCGTGCGTCGATCGATCGTACGAACATTGCGGATTGCGCAGCGCCGGTCCGTCGAATCCGCCGTTCAGCGAGCCGACGGGATTCTGCTCAAGTGCAGGTGGGGCGGCGATCATCCTCGAATCGCTTGAATCGGCGCGGGCACGCGGCGCGCGAGAATATGCGTCGATCGAAAGCGCGTCTTCGGTCAGCGGTGATCGCGAACAGCTTCCGCGCACATTGATGAAACTGCTGGAGCATCCAGCGCCGCACATCTTGTGTTCCGCAAATGCCACGTGGATCGATCGTGTTGAGTTGAAAGCGCTCGGAAGTGCGAAACCGCCCCTCGACTTCGCCCGGGACAGGCAAGCCGCGGTAGGAAGTTTCTACGATGCGTGCGGTGAGGTGTTCAGCGCAACGCCGCTGCTTGGAATTGTCGCGACGCTGCTGAGCCCGGGTTCAGTCTTGCGTGGAGAACCGAAGTCGCGCTTTACCACGCTATGCAGCGATTGGACCGGCGGAGCGAGCGCGGTCACACTTCGTTTAAGTCGGTCCTGAGTAAGTCCGCAAAACTGATCGCGGGGCTTGCCATCCAAGTCGCTTGCCTGTGAGATACGGTCGAACGTGACCACGATTGAATCGATCACTCCCTTAGCAGCTTCACCCATCGCGCCCGCACTGACGGCGCCGGCGTGGGTGAGCGCGTTAGTCGGCAAAGCAACTCGGATTTTCCGCACAGAGACCGGTGTCGAAGTGTCGGTCGCCACCAGCGCGAACGCGACGATGGTGACGGCCATCGCGTGCAAGGCGCGCGTGTCAAACGGCGAAGCGTTCCGCGATCGGGCGATCGATGTGTATCGCGCCGTGCGCCAGGCGATCGATCAGAGTGCCGCGAAGACCGGGACGGCCAATATCGTTCGCATTTGGAATCACATTCCCGGCATTCACGATCCGCTGGATGCGGAATGCGATCGGTACATGCATTTCAACGCCGGGCGATTCGCCGCGATGTGCGAATGGTTCGGCGGCGCAGATCGCATCCCGGAACTGGTGCCGGCCGCGTCGGGTGTGGGACACGAAGGACTGGATTTGATCGTCCGCGCGCTGGCAACCACCGAGCGCGGCACTCCGGTGGAAAATCCGCGGCAGATTCCGGCGTTCCGATATTCGAAGCGATACGGACCGATCCCGCCGTGCTTCGCGCGGGCAACGCGGATTACCAACCCGCGACCGGTTCTGCTGCTGGCCGGCACCGCTGCGATCACCGGCGAGGCCAGCCAGTATATGGGCGATCTTCAGCGTCAGCTTGAACTGACTCTCGAAAATCTCCGCATCCTGATTCGATCCGGCGCGCCGGAGATGTCGGCGGCGATCGATCCGCTTCGGCAAATCGATCACGCGCGCGTGTACCTGGCGCGGTCGAACGATATTGCGGCGATGCAATCGCAATTGCAGGATCGCTTCGGCGCGGCCAAGGAGAACGTGGAATTCATTCGCGCCGATCTATGTCGCGCCGATCTGCTGGTTGAGATCGAAGGCGTGGCATCGCTGGAAACAGTCGTCTAAACAACCAAAAACCGCATGTTCAAAGAAGTCGAACAATACGACGCGATCGTGATCGGCGGCGGGCCGGGTGGCTCGACAGCGGCGATCGTGCTGGCGCGAGCGGGGCTGAAGGTCTGTGTGCTGGAAAAGGACGCGCACCCGCGTTTTCACATCGGCGAATCGATGTTGCCGCGCATCACGAATCTTCTGCGCGAACTGGGCATCGAGGAAGAAGTGAAGAAGCTGCCGCAAGTACCGAAATACGGCGCGGAGTTTGGCTGGGGCAACAGCTTCACGCCGATGACGTTCGCGTTCAAGGATGGGCTGGTCAGCGGCGCGCCAGTGTTCAACATCGAGCGCGCGTACCTCGACAAGTTGCTCTTTGATCAGGCGCGCATCGCCGGCGCTGAGATGAACGAAAACACGGCGGTGAAGGAAATCACGCTGCTGGAAGAAGGCAGCGTCGAAGTCGAAACGGAAAATCGACGGATGGCCGCGAAGATCATCTTCGACGCATCCGGCCACGGCACGGTGGTCGGACGGCATCTGGGGCGGCGACGGAACTTCGAAGATCCCGAATTGCAGAAGGTCGCGTACTTCCAGCATTTCGAAAACGTGGAACGTCCGCCAGGCGAATTCAGCGGATATCCGGCGATTTTCATGGCGGAAGAAGGCTGGTTTTGGATGATCGGATTGAGCGAAACCAAGACCAGCGTCGGCTTCGTCACGCGGCCGAATTTCGTGAAGAAGTTGAACGTGCCGCCAGACCGGTTGCTGCGATGGGCGATCGCGCGATGCCCGGTGGTGCGGCACCGGATGCGGAACGCGACGGGCGATTTGAACAATGTCGTGCTGTCGAACTTCAGCTACACATGCAAACCGCACGCGGGGCCCGGATTTTTCTTGGTGGGCGATGCGGGCGCGTTTCTCGATCCGATCTTTTCGACCGGCGTCACCCTCGCCATCGCCGGCGCGAACGAGTCGGCCAAGCTGTATCTGGCGACGCTGCGCGGCGAGACGTCGATGGACAGCGCGCGCAAAACGTACATCGACTTCGTCGAAAACAGCACATCGATCCTCTGGCGGCTGATCAAAAAATATTACCGCCACTCGTTCCGCGAATTGTTCATGGAAGGCCGGGGGCCGTATCAGGTTCACAAGGCGATTATCTCCATCCTCGCGGGGCAAGTCTTCCCCAAACCGGTATGGGCGCTGCGATGGCGGATGCGGTTCTTCGAGTTCTGCATTTGGCTGCAAGACTATTTTCCGCTGGCGCCGCACAAGCCGAAGTTCCGGTTGATGGATGAACAACCGGTCGAATTGCGTGTGATAACGTCGCGCGAAAACACTTCAGCCGAAATGCCATCGATGGCCACCGCGTGATGCCATGAGCAGCGGCCTGGAACTTTTCGACCGAGTTCGCCGCCACGCACAGGCCGCGCCGGATCGGATAGCGTACGTTGAGCTCGCCGGTGGTCGAACGATCACGTACGCAGAGCTTGTCGATCAAGTCGTATCGTTCAGCCATGAATCGCACGGCGAAGTTGTTCCGTTGCGCAGTGCGAATCGAATTGGCTTCCCAATCGAATATCTCACCTGGCTGACGCGCGGCAGAACCGTGTTTCCCATTTCGATTGAGCTGGCTGACATCGAAGTTGCAAGTCTCCAGCGGCAGACAAGCGAACTCCGCGCCGATGGTTGCATGCTGTTGGCAAGTTCCGGCACAACCGGAGTTCCCAGAATTGTCTGTCGCGATGCGCGATCGCTCGATGCCGTTTCGCGCAACATGGTGGACGCCATCGGATTCACGCCCGACGATCACGTGCTCGCCGCGGTTCCGCTGACGCATTCTTATGGTGTCGAACACGGCCTGCTCGCGCCGCTTTGGGCAGGCAGCACGGTGCTTCTGGTCGATGGCATGGATTGGCCGGTGATCACCCGGGCACTGCGCGACGTGACGATCTTTCCCGCGGTCCCGTCGATGATCGAGATGCTGGCCGGAAGCGCGGACGGATCGCTCACCATGCCGAAGCTTCGCTCTGTCTACAGCGCGGGCGGGCCGTTGCCGCGCGCGGTGAGCGATTGCTTTTCCGATCGCTTCGGACATCGCGTCGGTCAGGTTTACGGAATGACAGAGATCGGATCGGTCACGTTCAACGATCCATCTCGCGAACCGTTTGATCCGGGCAGCGTCGGTCGGCCGATGAACAACGTCTCAATCCGCGTGCTTGATGATGGCGAGATCATCGTAAGCGCGCCCTCGATGCTGAGCAGTTACGTGAATGACGGCACGTCGGTGATCGACGGCCATTTTCGCACCGGCGATGTCGGGCATCTCGACGAGCATGGCCGGCTCACGATTACAGGTCGCGTTCGGCTCCTGATCGACACCGGCGGGCTCAAGATCAATCCGCTGGAAGTGGAATCGGTGATCGGCCTGCACCCGGACGTGCGCGAGTGCGTCGTGGTGCCGGTGAAACAGAGCGAAACCGTGCAGCGGATTTGTGCGGTGATCGTCGCGCGAAATGCGTCAGCACCGCCATCAACCGAATCGATTCGCGCTTTCGCCAAGGAACGATTGGCCGCGTACAAAATTCCGCGGCTGGTACAGTTCCGCGCGAGCTTGCCGCGAACCGCGACCGGGAAATTGCAGCGTCATCTCGTGGAGGTGACGTGAACGATCGCCTCGGGTTGATCTTCACGCTCCTCGCGCTGATCGGCTGCACCCAGCGCGAGAATGTTCCGACTTATCGGAGTATGAGCGTGACTGAATCGCTCAAGCTGATTCAAGCGCGGTCGAGCAGGATCAAAGACATCTCCGGCGAGGGCGTGATCACACTTACCGATCCGAAAGGACAATCGGTGCGCCTTGATGCGGCGTTCGTGTTCGCGCCGCCGGATCGGGCACGCGTGCGGGCGTGGAA
>JACMJD010000340.1 GCA_014380825.1 Phycisphaerae bacterium
ACGATCCGATCGAGGACAACCCGCGCCACTCTGGGCACGACTACCGCACGAATTGGGAAAGCACGCTCATCGCGTCGCTGCTTCAGCCTGAGGTGTGGCACTACGAGATCATGCCTTGGCCGCATCGGATTTTTGAGAAGAGTTATCCATCGACGCAGCCGGTGAAGAAGGACACGCCGCGCATTCCGATGCCGAAGGAATATGAGACGGAACTTCAGGCTGTCATCACCGCGATGGGTGACATGAAGCAGCCGCCGGAGAAAGTTCAGTGGCTGTCGAGCGGCACGCGCGACGTCGGCGTGCTCGTGTCCGACACGATGATGTTCCAGCGCTTCGGCCCGGACAGCAGCGACGGCGAGCTCGGCTCTTTCTACGGATTAGCGCTGCCACTGCTGATGCGCGGCATCCCGGTCGAAGCCGTGCAAATCGAGACGGCCGACCTCGCGCCATACAAAGTTCTGCTGCTGACTTACGAAGGCCAGAAACCGCCAAACCAAAAGCTGCACGCGGCGCTGGCGAAGTGGGTGAACGATGGCGGCGCGCTCATCGTGATCGATGATGACAAGGATCCGTTCCACAAGGTGCGCGAGTGGTGGAACACGGGCGAATACAAGCTCGATACGCCGCGGCACGATCTATTCGACGTGCTGAAAGTCCCGCGCGACGCGACTGGCCTGACAAGAGTCGGCAAGGGTGCGGTGGTGTACGCCGACAAGTCGCCCGCTGCGATCAGCCACGCGCGCGACGGCGGCGATCAAGTGCGAACGCTCACGAAATCAGCGATGAGCGCGATCGGCGTGGAATGGAAAGAGGCCAACTCGCTCGTCCTCCGCCGCGGGCCGTACATCGTAGCGGGCGGACTGGATGATCCGAAAGCCGACGCCGCGCCGGTCGCGTTGCGCGGACGATTTATTCCGTTGTTCGATGCGGCTCTGCCCGTCGTTTCCGAATACGTCGTGAAACCCGGGACGCGTGCCCTCCTTGTTGATCTGGATGCGATGCCCGAAGTCGGCGTCGTCGCGGCCGCTTGTCGCGTCAGCGATACACACGTCTCTTCAGACAAAATCGAATTCACCACCGACGGCATCGACCAGACGAACGGCCTGATCTGCATCAAGGTCCCGTCGGCGCCGAAATCGGTCACGATCGAGTCGAGTGCAGTTGCAAGCGATGCGTACGAATATCGCGACGGACTGCTGCGGATTCGACTCAACAATCAACCGGATGCGCGGCGCGTCACGATCAGTTGGTAAGTACCGGAAAGTAGCTCACGCGAAGCTTGGCCGAACCGAACGGAATCAGCTCCACCTGCTCGGTCGGCTGATCCGAAGTAACCGGACTTGTCGGCGGTTCATCGGCGTCATCGCTTTTGCCGGCTCGCGCTGATATCCCGACGTAATAGCCTTCATAGCCATCGACTTTGTCGGTGATATTGTTCACGCGGAAGATCAGTCCGGCATCGCCACCCTCTTCGATGGTGATCGTCGCTTCGAAAGTGAAGTCGTCAAGCTCGTCCGCCGTGGTGAACAGCAGCTTGCTGTCCTTAGCTTTTTTCGCGGAGTACGAACCAAGCCTCGTCGGGAACGAGGTCCGAATCGACCATTCGCCGCCGTGCGTGGTGGTCTCTATTGGCACCACGTTTCCATCCAACATCACGTTCTCAAATCGCGCGTTAGCATCGTACGCGCGCAACCCGATCGAGCCGGCCGCCAACGTTGCGTCTTCCTGATTGATCCGGGGATGTTCCATGTCGTCGACGAAGACGAGGATCCGATTGCCCTTCGTTTCCACGCGCAGCTTGTGCGGAACGCCCGGCTCGAGCGACGCGGACGCTGCGTCCTTCTCTTCCCAGCCGTTGTTCGCGCGACCCAGAACCACCTTGCCGTGCAGCGCGCGCGTGCCCCACATGGGCAACCGCTTGGCCGGCACTGTGAGGACGACCGGCGGCGCGCTGGTGTCGAACGGCACCGCTGAGACCGTGCCAATTTTCACGTTGACCTTCGGCGCCAGGCGGTCGATCTGCAGCGCGTAATTCCAAGGAGACTGCGCTAGCACCTCGAACTCATCGAACTGACCCGGATATTCGTGGGCGCGTCGCCACTCTTCTTTGATTCTCAGCGCGAAAGCGAGCGGCCCGCGCTCGACGCCGACGGAGTTGTTGATCCACGTCGACGTGCGCACCTCCATCGGAAATTTCAGTTGGACGACGTCGCCGGATTTCCATTCGCGATCGATTCGATGAAACGTCGCTGGCTTCACGTCGGCAATAACTTGGCCGTTCACCGAGATCTGCGGCGATTTGCACCACACCGGTACGCGCAGTGCGAGCGGAAACGTGGCCGCACGTTGCGGATCAACCTTCAGCGAGATGGTTTCCGTGAACGGATAATCCGTCGTCTGCGTGATCTTGATCGGCACGTCCCCGGCAACCGTCGAGCTCACGTGATTCGGCCCATACGCGATCGCCGCGAGTCCGCCGTCGCTGGTCGCGGCCCACATGTGCTGCACGAATTTCGGCCAGCCCATGTGCCAGTTGTAGCAGCAGCACGCGAAGCCCGAATGCGGGCCGGGCACGTTGCCGTTCGCGTAGTCCTGGAGAAATCCATGTCCGCCAAACGTGCAGGAGACCTGGTTGATGAGCTGGTAGTACGTGATCTGCCGCATCTGCGGGCTCGTGTGCGCGGGGAGCGAGTTGAACGCGACCTTTTCCATGTCGTCACCCAGCGCAGCGTCGCGAAGGATCGCGGCGGCGATGCCGTCTGAAACGATGCGCTCGGCGTCGGCGCACAGCTCGACTCCGTCGGTGCTCTTCAGTCCAGAGAGCATTTCCGTGCCGCTGAATTGCCCGTCGATGCGGCCATACTGTCGATTGAGATGCGCGATGCCTTTGGCGATCGCGTCGCGATCGACTTTGTCGTGCGTCAGTTGCCACGCCACCGCCGGCGTCTTCATCGCCTGCGTGACGTTGACGATGT
Source organism: Phycisphaerae bacterium (assembly GCA_014380825.1). The sequence goes on from JACMJD010000340.1 coordinate 2,976, forward strand.
GATGCGGATGGAATTCTTCGAATCGGCCGTAGAATTCGTTGTTCGTGAAGATCGACGACCACGGATACGCCTGCTCGTTCAGCAGCTTCGCCAGGTCGAGCAGCGACTTCTCGCCGGTGACGTTGTACGTCCAGAGCACGACATCGAGATTGTCACCCGCCCGAGCTTGGCCCCACTCGCGCAGCGGACGATTGGGCAATTCACTCAATTGATATTGGAAATACTTCGTGAGAAACGGAAGGACGCGATCGTCGGCGGTCGCTTCGTGGTAATCGCGCAGGTAGTTCAGCACGACCATCCGCGGCCACCAGTCATCATTGGTCGCCGGCCCGAACGAACCGTCAGCGCGTTGGCTTTTCAGGACCCAATCGATCCACTTTTGCGCGCGCTGCTTCAGTTCCTGATCGTCCAACGTATACGCCAGCGCGACCAGGCCCTTCACGTAGTACGGACTTTTCTCCCAACTCTCGCCATCTCCACCGAGCCATGCGGAATTCGGTGTCAGCGCGTCGTAGACTTTCTCGGCCGATCCGGTCAGTCCGGCTTTCTGCAATTCGAGCTGTCGCTTCAGCCAGCCTTCCGCTTTCACGCTGCCGATGGGGAGCCGGACGAATGGCGTCTGTTCCAACGGCTCGCGGTTCTTCACAACGCCGGCGAAGGCGGTGGCTTCAACGCACATCATGACGACCACGACGAGATGAAGGGCTACTTTTTCCATGCTGATTTCAGTGTGTAACCGTCGCAAGAGATCAACTGAGCGTCGCCGCCTTCCGCGAAGAACGAGGGCGGCTCGATCTTGGAATTGAGATCGGGAAGAAAACATCGCGAGAGCGATACCACGCCGTCGTTTGCGAATACTTCGATCGAAGTGCAATCGAGCAGGATCCGCAACGTGATTCGACCGCCGATCGGCGCGAGCAGCGCGCGGCTCGACCCGGTGCTGAGCGTCTTCTCCGCCACGTCGTACGCGACCGTTTCGCCGCGCACGCGCAGGCCGACTCGTTTGGCGTTGCCCGGTTCGATCACCACGGTGAAATCGAGCAGATCGCTTGAGAGATCGCTCAGTGATTTCGCCGCGACATCGTGCAGCGATTCGATTTCCTTCACCGGCACCCGACGCAGTCGCAGCCCATCGGGCGCGCGGTGCAGCGTCAACGTTGTCGGAAAACTCAACTGCTGATTGAACGGCATCCCGGGATATTTTCCATCCCGCAGCCACGCGATCTGCACTCGCCGACCGTCCGGCATATTGCTGAACGTCTGCCCGGCGTAGAAGTCCCTGCAGTAGTCGCTCGCAATCGGCAATCGAAACCCATGCTCGGGACTGAACTTCTTCCCGTCGAATTCGCCAGCGAGATATTGACCATTGGCGGCCATCCAAACCCAGGCGGTTTTGCCGGACTCGGCTTCGATCGGCATCTCGAAGAAGTCGGGGCACTCGTCGGTGCCGGGCACGGTGAAGGTTTGAAGTTGCGTCCAACTCTTCAGGTCCGGCGACGCAAACAGCGCAAAGTCAGCGCCATCGAGATACAGCGTCATGATCCAGCGCTTCATCGGCGCGTGCCAGATCACTTTCGGATCACGATTGCCCCCGCGGATGTGTTCGAGCACGGGATCGGAATGTTTGGTGAACGTCTTCGCGCCATCGACGCTGTACGCGATGCGCTGCGTGAACCGTTTTCCGGCGGCCGTGTAGATCAGCACGATCGGCTTGTGATCGCCCTGCTGAAAACCGGTCGTGTTCGATTCATCCACAACGGCGGAGCCGGACCAGACCTCGCCGGACTCATCCGGCAAGAGCGCGATGTCTCGCTCGGCCCAATGCACCAAGTCTGTACTGGTCGCGTGGCCCCAACTCTTGTTTGCCGACTCAAGCCCGTGCGGGTTGTACTGAAAGAAAAGGTGATAAACGCCGTCGTAGAAAACCAGGCCGTTCGGATCGTTGATCCAATTCTTCGCCGCGGTGAAGTGGAACTGCGGACGGAGAGGTTCGGCGTAAAGCGGATCGCTCACAAGGGCCAGCGCGAGGAGAAGGAGGCTCGGTGACACGGTTAAATCAAGGCTGGATCAGACCATGCTCTTTTCGAGCAGGCCAGCGGTGGATTCTCTGACAACCAGCTCAACGTCGATCAAGGTTGTTCCGCTCAGCGGAACCGCCGGGTTCGCCATCTGCGCGGTGAGTCGCTCGTAGCACGCCTGCGCGAACGGATCGGCCGGGAAGCGAATCGTCGTCAGCGGCACCGACAGCAAACCGGCGAACGGCTCATCATCGAAGCCGGCGAGCAGCACGTCGCGACCGATCGTCTTTCCCATGGCAACCAACTGCCGGCTGATCAGCGCGGCGTAATGATCCATCTTGCAAAGAATCGCATCGATCTGGCCGGTGGACATCAGCGAACGGCAGAAGTCGGCGTCGAGATCATCCAGCGTGGCTGGCCGAATCAGCGCCGTATCGACGACGAGGCCGTTGTCTTCCACCGCTTCGCGATATCCCCGCAGACGCGCGCCGGCGGCGCTGGACACATACGGCGAACC
>JACMJD010000030.1 GCA_014380825.1 Phycisphaerae bacterium
TCGACTGCGGCCGCGGCACGTACATTCGTGCGATTGCGCGAGATCTGGGTAAAACGCTGGGCGTGGGCGGTTATCTCACGCAGCTTCGACGCACGCGCATCGGCGCGTTTTCGATCGACGAGGCGGTTTCAATCGATCAATTATCGCCGGAAAAACTGATTTCAAATCTTCACGCGGTTTGATCTGCCTGCATTTTTGCTCCGCCGCCGCTCCTCCCTATAATGCGTTTGACCGCTCTCCATACGAAGGACGAGGTTCAGCTTTGAGTACCGCGACCGCTCCGGATTACACGCTCCCCACCATCGGCGGACGACATCATTTCCTGCTTCGCCGGCTCCATTCGCTCACCGGAATCATCTTCGGCGGATATCTGGTCGTGCATCTGCTGGTGAACGCGACAATCGCCCAGTTCTCGCGCGAGCATGACGTCTACCAGATGCAGGTCGACAAGATCCATTCGCTGCCGATCCTCTGGGCGATCGAGTGGGCGTTCATCTATCTGCCGATCCTCTATCACACGGTCTACGGCATCTGGATCACGTTCACCGCCGAGCCGAATCCGACGCGGTATCCGTACACGAAGAACATCTTTTACACGCTTCAACGCATCAGCGCGATCATCATCGTGCTGTTTATGGTCTTCCACGTGTTCTCGCTGAAGATGGGATGGTTCGGCACGAATCTGGAGTTTGATCCGAAGCAGGCGTCGATGAGCGTGCATCGGCACATGGGCGTCAACTCGTTCATCACGTGGTTTGTCTACCCGCTCGGCATCCTCGCATCGTGCTATCACCTCGCAAATGGATTCTGGACGGCGGCGATTACCTGGGGATTGACGGTCAGCGCCGGCGCCCAGCGCCGCTGGGGCTTTGCCTGTGCCGGCTTGTTTGTGATCACGCTGATCTTCGGACTCACCGCGCTGTTCGCTGCCACGAGGCTTATGCTATGAAACAAGAATTAGCGGACCTGATCGAACGCTACGCGCACGGGGGCGAGAAGATTTCACTCGCCATTCGAGGGCTAACAAGCGAGGACATGCAAACTGTCCCGCCACCCGAGCCGAAGCTGGGCAAGTGGACGATCCAGCAGGTTGTGATTCACCTGCTCGACAGCGATCTGATTTCAACCGATCGCATCAAGCGCATGATCGCGGAGGATAACCCGACGCTCGTGGGGTACGACGAGAACAAGTTCGCGGAAAAGCTGTTCTACAATGAACAGTCGACCGAGGATGCGGTGACGATCATTTCGCTCAATCGCAAAATGTTCGCAGGTGTTTTGAAGAAACTACCGGACAGCGCATTCGACCGGCCCGGCACGCACAGCGAACGCGGCAAGGTCACGATTGGAACTTCGTTGAAGCTGTACACCGATCATCTGGAACATCACCTGTCGTTCATCCACGCCAAGCGCGCCGCGATGGGCAAGGAAATGTGGTGAGTCATGGCCGTTGGAGTGAAGAACAAACGAGTGATCATTGTCGGCGGCGGATTGGCCGGCCTCGCGTGCGCGATCAAGCTGGCTGAAGACGGCGTGAACGTCGATCTCTTTTCGATGGTGCCGGTCAAGCGCTCTCACTCCGTTTGCGCTCAAGGCGGCATCAACGCAACCAACGAGATCGCGCGACAGCAGGGATATTCCGAGTGGATGCACTTCGATGAAACAGCGCTCGGCGGAGACTTTCTCGCGGATCAGCCGCCGGTGCTGGAGATGTGCAACTGGGCGCCGAAGATCATCGATCTGCTCGATCGGATGGGCGTGCCGTTCAATCGGACGCCAGAGGGACAGCGTTCGTTGCGGCTCTTCGGTGGCTCGCTATTCAAGCGGACGTTCTACGCGGGCGCGACGACCGGGCAGCAACTGCTTTACGCGCTGGATGAACAGACGCGCCGGTACGAATCGGAAAACAAAGTCACCAAATACGAGTTCTGGGAATTCCTCTGGCCGGTCATTTCGGATGGGCAGTGCGTCGGCATCGTGGCGCAGGATATGCGAACGATGCAGATCAAATCGTTCCGCGGCGACGCGGTGGTGATGGCCACCGGTGGAAACGGGCTGGTCTTCGGCAAGAGTACGATGAGCGTGATCTGCACCGGCGGGGCCGCGTCGCGGTGCTATCAAGCCGGAGCGAAACTCGGAAATCCCGAGTTCGTCCAAGTCCATCCGACCGCGATTCCGGGCGAAGATAAATGTCGATTGATCTCCGAATCGGCGCGCGGCGAGGGTGGCCGCGTATGGGTGCCGCGCAAGCCGAGCGATCCGCGCCCGCCGAACAGCATTCCGGAAAGCGAACGGTTTTATTTCCTCGAAGAACGCTATCCGAAATACGGCAACCTCGTCCCGCGCGACATCGCGACGCGCGAAATCTTCCAGGTCTGCACCGAGATGGGCCTTGGGGTCGGCGGCGGCAACATGGTTTACCTCGACCTGCGCGACGAGGTGAAGCGGATTGGCCGCGAAGCGATCTTGCGAAAGCTTGAAGGCATCCTGGAGATATACGAAAAGTTCGTCGGCACCGATCCGCTGGAAGAGCCGATGAAAATCTTTCCCGCCGTCCACTACACGATGGGCGGCATGTGGGCGGGCTTCAAGAAGGACGAAAAAACCGGCGGCCTGAAGTTCGGCGACCCGGCGAACATGATGACCAACATCCCCGGCCTGTACACGATGGGCGAAGTGAGCTTCGCGTATCACGGCGCGAATCGATTGGGCGCCAACTCGCTGCTGAGCTGCATCTTCGACGGATTGTTCGGCGGAACGTGCATTCGAAATTACATCACCGACGCAATCAAAACCCCCGCCGCTGACGTTGCGGAAAGTGCATACGAACAGGTCGCCAAACAAGAAGTCGATCGACAAGATGCGTTGGTCAAAAACGCCGGCGATGAAAATCCGTATAAGCTCTGGCAGGAGATGGGCCGCGAGATGACGGAGAATTGCACGGTCGTTCGTCACAACGATCGGCTCGAGAAAACGTTGGCCCGGTGTCAGGATTGGAAAGCGCGATATCGCCGGGTGAAGCTGTCGGACACGGGAATGTGGACGAATCAGAACCTATCGTTCACCCGCGCCGTGCGCGACATGATTGTGATGGCCGAGGCGATTTTGCAGGGCGCGCTGCTGCGGAACGAAAGCCGCGGGGCGCATTACAAACCGGAATTCCCCGAGCGCGATGATGCGCAGTTCCTCAAGGCGACGATCGCGATCTACGACAGCGAAAACGAGCGACCGCGGATCGAGTACGCGCCGGTGGACACGAGCCTGGTCACTCCTCGCGCTAGGACCTACGGAAAAAAGCCTGACGCGCCAGCGGCGGCAAAGCCGACAGTAAGCGAAACGAAATCCGGCGTAGCGACCGGCGCGCCGGTGTAAGCGCCCTCGTTTAGCCGTCGCGACCACGCGACGTCTCCTCATATCGAAACACAAGAGCGCGGCGTGGGCGCCGCGGCTAAACGAAATCGTGAACGTCGACACGCGCAACAAGGTCTTCTCTGCAGTCATCTTCTGCATCATCCTGCTTCTTGCTGCCCTTTTGCGCCTCGACGGGTTGACCAGCGAAAGCGCCTGGGTCGATGAGTTCATCGCGATCAATCATGCCGCCGGCCATCCGCTGAACGCGCCGCAGCCGGATCGACCAGACGACGTTTTGCTCTTCCCCGCTCCGAGTCCGGCGTCGCTGATCGGCGCATCTCCTTGGAACGCCGCGTGGAGTAGCGTACGGGATGACATTCACCCGCCATTGTATTTTCAGGTCCTTCGATTGTGGCTGAACTCGTTCGGCGATTCCGATTCGGCCGCGCGAATGCTCTCGGTTGTATGCTCCCTCGTCGCCATCGTGCTGTTCTACGACGTCTGTCGATTGCTCCATCGGCGGCCGACCGCGCTCTGGGCGTGCGCGCTAATGGCGCTCTCCCTCACGCAAATTCGTTACGCCCAGGAAGCACGCAACTACGCGATGATCACCGCGCTCTCGCTGCTGGCATGCAGCGCGGCCGTGCGCATCGAGCGGCTCGGCGGCAACCTGCGCCGGTACCTCGCTCTCTTCGTGGCGGCACTGACGCTTCCGCTCACCCATTACCTGTCGATCGTGCCGTTGCTCGCGTTGTCGATTTACGTTTTGATCCGGTTGCAACGTCAGCACAACCGGCCCGCGATGCGCGGCGTCATCATTGCGTTCGTCGCCGCAGGCGCGCTGTTTCTACTGATAGGCGGCCCGGTGCTCTGGCATCAGCGACAGAACGCGGAGCAGGTCAATCTACGATTCGACCGCGAACCGGGCCGGCTCCAGCGGACATTGGAGCGCGTTTCGACAATTCCCGCGCGTTACATCGGCGATACGCTTGATTCCAATCCGCTCACGACGGCGCGGATCACCGGACAGTTCGCTCGCGCAACATGGCCACTTGCGCCGATGATCATCGTGTACGTCGTCCCGCTGATGGTGTTGCGTCGCCGTCCCGATCTCTTGTTGTGGGTGCTCTTGCTACTCGCGGGCATCGCGCCGGTGATTGCAAGCGATTTGATGCGCGAGACGGGGAATCTTCAACTCATTCGCTACGCATTGCTGGGCGCACCCGCTGCTTTTGCGCTGACCGCTGCAAGCTTGTCGCACTTGCGAAATCCCATTCTCGCGCATGCCTTTCCTGTGCTGATGTTGATCTTCGCCGCGTGCGTGTTGCCGATGAAATTCCAATCGATCAAACCTGATTATCGTGATCTCGTGGCGCAGCTCCGGGTTGCCGCTTCGCCGGATGACGCCATCGTGATCGCCGGATCCGATCCCGGACCCTGGTACTTGATGACAATGTATCAGGGCGTGATGCGATATCTGTATCCCGCGCCGTGTCCCGTCGCGGTGATCACGCACGTGCCGGATGAACCGCTGCTCGCGCAGTTGCGGGCGCGGCGCAGGTTGTGGGTGGTTTGGGGTTCGCAGACGCTCGATCCATCGTCGGTGTTGCCCGGCGCGCGGCATCAGATCGTCGGTGAATATCGCAACCTCGGGTTCCTGATGCGCATCGAGCTTCCAGGCGGCAGCGCGACGACAGCTCAACTCTCGACGAGCCGACCCTCCAGTCAGTAGCTCGGCTTGGATTCTTCGCTACGATACGTCGACGCCCCACGATGACGCTGCCGCCTCTGGATTATTCCTCGCTTCCGAATGCCTCGCCCGCCGCTCCCGTTATCGATCGGCGGGTGCGCCCTTGGCAGATCGCGGTGCTCGCGTTGATCGTGATCGTCGCCAGCGGGCTGCGGTTCGGATTGATTGGCACGCCAGTGTATGAGCTGGACGAATACTGGCACGCCGAGCTGTCAACCGGTCGCGGGAGCGCGCAGAACCATCAGCCCAAGAACGTGCTGTACGATCCGGGGCCGCGTGTTACGTCGCTGCAAGATGCGCCGCCGTTCTTCAAAGTCTGGTCGCACATGGACGACACGGTCCATCCGCCGTTGTATCCACTGCTGCTGCGACTCTGGCGAGCGCTGATCGGCGAAGGCCCGGGCCAGAGCCGATCGCTCGGCGCGCTGCTCAACGTGCTGTCCATCATCGTGCTGTTCGACATCGCCCGACGTCTGCACGGCACCACCACCGCGCTCTGGGCCGCTACGATCTTCGCGGTGGCGGCGCCGCAGATCATCCTGGCGCGCTCGCTGCGCGGCTACACCACCGGCCTGTTCGCCCTCCTCTGCCTCGCCGACGTCATCGTCTCCCTCGAGCAGAACAACAAGAAACCGCTCAAATGCCTGATCGCCATCGGACTATTCGCGTTACTTAGCGCGCTAAGTTTCTACTTCACATTGTTCGTTCTGACGTCGATCGGCTTGTATAGCATGCTCAGGTTGCGCGGTCGCGCGCGGTTGGGCGCATTGGCGGCGATGGTGGTGGCGGGCGTGGTGTTCGTTGCGATCTGGGGGCCGTGGATGCTGCCGCAGCGTGCGACGCTGCCGGCCAATACCGATAACTGGATCTACGACGGCTGGGCTGGTCACGGCAAACGCGTCGCGGAGTGGGCGACTTCGCTGCCGCTGCGGATGTTGTTCGAGCCGCGCAAGTCGGCCGCGGGGTTCGCGATCCTCGGCGCGACGCTGTTCGTCGTGCCGATCATCTTCCTGCGCAAACGGCGCGATCTGTTGTTCTGGGTTCTGTGGCTGTGGTGCTCGACACTGCCGCTGCTGGCGATGGACCTGATCCGCGACACCAAGCACCTGTTCCACATTCGCTACTCGATGGCGGCGGGCCCTGCGGTGTTCGCGCTGCTGGCCGCGCTGCTGCGACACGCGCCGCAGATCACCGTGCGCAACGTGCTGCCGGCGGTCGCGGTGCTTGCATGCATTTTGTCGATCGGCAGCGCATACGAGGAGCCACGACTGGAGTACGACGCGCTCGCGCAATTCATTGACGAGCGAATTCAGCCAGGCGAGGCGGTCGTGATCTACGACGTGCCCAAGCGCTGGGTTGGCAACGCGCTGTTCCTTACGCTCACGGGCGAAAGCAAAACGTATCCGTGGCCGATGGTCATGCTGGATCAGTTTCCCGCGCCGCCGGAATTACACGCACAACTGCGCGGCAAGCGCGGCGCGTGGCTGATCACCGAAAGTCAGCTACCGCTGCCAAGCGAAATCCTGCCCGGGGCGCGCGAGGCCGAGTGGATCTACATTCCACACGTCGCGCTCATCCGACATGTGTTGTTCGAGGAACCAACGACCACCCCAACAACCAGCCCAACAACCCCGCCGTCGACGCAGCCGACTACGGCTTCAACACCGTCTTCGCATTGAACTCGGCCAGCAGTGGAACGAGGCGTGAGGGTTGGGTGGAGTCGTCGACGTTCACCCAGAGGAACTTGCCTGAAATCGTGACCAGCGTTTCGTCCGCGCCCGTGGGCTCAAATGTCACGCCGACTTCCACGGGCTGAAGCTGCTTGCGATGGCCGTCGAGGAAAATACCGTACGGCGAATCGGTCTGCTCGTTGCTCGTCGCTTTGAATCGCCAGTCGCTGTCGGCGAAGTTCTTCACCTCATCGGCGTCCAGCTCCATCTGAAAGTAGAAGCTGTTGCCGGAGTACTCGACTTTCAGCGCGTCTTTCGGATCGTCGCTGTACAGCAGCGCGATCACCTTGCCATCGGACGATCCCACTCGCAACTTCGCCGGCGGAAACTCGGCGCGCTTGTCTTCGATGCGCATCGCCACCGGCGGGCGTTTGATCGCCGCATCTGACGGTTGCGTCGACGGATTTGTCGCGGGAATGGTTGGAGCAACGGCAGGCGGAGTCGGGTCAGCCGAGACGCGTTTGTCGTCGCGACGGTCGCAACCGTTGTTCGCGATCATCGCGAACATGAACGCCGCAGACAGGATCACACACGGAAGTCGATGCACGCGGAATTCCTCGACGTTCTCCAGCGGAACGGGAGACGATTTCGTGAACGAAGTCTATCATACCAACATGCCCCGTGTCGCCCCCGTTGTGCCCGCCGAAAGCGACCTCCTCTGCGAGAAATGCGGCTACACATTGAACGGCCTGCCCGAGAGCGGCAACTGTCCGGAATGCGGCGAGCAAATCGTAGCAAGCACACACGAGGACGGACGATCGTTGTCGCCGTACGAGGTTGCGCCGTCTGCGCGCTCTTACTGGAAGACCAGCATCGCAATACTTCTTCATCCCAAGCGATTCTACCGATCGGTATTCAGCCGCCATCAAACGCATGAGGCTCTGCGATTTTCGCTGATCAATCTTCGAATTGCAGCATTGCTGTTCGCGCTAGCGGCAGTCGGCCACGCGATCTTCATTCTGAACACACGTTGGAGTTACGTTACGTGGAAGCACGTGCCTGCTTGGGTGCTCCTCACTGCGGTATTCGCCCTGGGCGCGTATCTCCTGCTGAAATCGATCCAGCGGCTTGCGGCATGGTTATCTGCGATCGAGGCAAAGTACTGGGGCATGCGCTTGCCGCTGGCAACCGTGCGGCGCGCGATGCAATTTCATTCGATAAACTACGTCATCGTCGCGACCGCGACTGTCGCTGTGGTGTGGGCATTCCGGTTCTTGCTCGTGCTTGGCTGGAACCTGAGTTACTGGGCGACAAGCTATCTGTATACACTCAGCGCGCTCGTTGTCATTGGTGCGGTTTTCCTCTTTCAGATGTACTGGATCGCGATGCGAAACATGATGTACGCAAATCGATGATGATGACGACGGCCGACGCAGACAACCTCGCGCTCCCCGAGCCGCCGCCGGGGCTTCGGATTGCGAAGATCAGCGCGCTAATTGTCCTGGTTATCGCGATTCTCTCAGGCATCGCTTTTCTATCGTTCACGGAGCGCGGGCATTACATCACGCACAACTACAAAGAAGTTGGCGTGGAGTTTCAACACTGGGTGGCCGCGCATCGGGCGATCGCGCCGGTCGCGTTTCTTGCGATCTTCGTGACCTGCTGCGTCCTGATGCTGCCGGTATGGTGGCTCCAGATCCTCGCCGGGTACGGATTCGGTTTACTCGGAGGCGTCTTGTGGTGCGAAGTGGGCTCGACGCTTGGAGCGGTGGCCGCGATGCACGTCTCCCGCTGGATCGCGGCAGACTTTTTCCATCGTCGCGTCGAATCGCGTTTGCAGAAGCTGCGCGAGCTCGACGAGAAGCTCGGACATAACGGCTTCCTCGTCGTCATCGCAGTGCGATTGATGCACTTCATGCCGGTTGGCCTGTGCAACTACGCATTGGGTCTGACCACTATCTCGACGATCAACGTGATCATCGGCACGATCCTCGGCAGCATTCCGGTGATGATCTTCTGGGTCGCCACCGGCGCCGGCATGGAGCCTTGGGGAAATCCGAGCTTCTACGCGTTGATGGGTGTGCTGCATGTGATACTGCTGACTCCGATCGCACTGCGCTATCTGAAACCGCAGTGGTTCAAGCGATATGGGATAGAATGAGCGGCATGGCGGCGTTCGTTTCATCCCCACGCTTCGTCGAGCACATCACCGGCCCGCATCATCCGGAGCGGCCGGATCGGATCCGCGCGGTCCATAAGGCCGTGCGCGACGCGGGGCTGATCGATTCGCCAAATCCATTTCCGGAATTTGCGCTCGACCTCGGGTTGAAGAGGCAGGATCACATCAGGTGCCTTGAGGTTGAACCGATCATCGCGGACGAGAACTTGTTGGAGCTGGCGCACACATCCGAGCACATCCACCGCGTGAAACACATTTGCGAGCTCGGCGGCGGCGTGTTGGATCTGGGTGACACGCCGGTTGGACCGACCAGCTACGAGATCTCGCTGCTCTCGCTGGGCTCGGCGATCGTCGCGTGCGATGCGGTGATGGATGGCCGCGCGAAGCGGGCGTTTTCCGCGGCGCGTCCGCCCGGGCATCACGCCGAGCCAGATCGCGCGATGGGGTTTTGCTTATTCAGCAATATCGCGATCGCCGCGAAGTATTTGCAAAAGCGGCACGGCGTCGGGCGCGTGGCGATCGTCGACTTCGACGTGCATCACGGCAACGGTACGCAGGCGTGCCTGGAATCCGATCCGTCCGTACTATTCATCAGCCTGCACCAGGATCCGCGCACCTGCTACCCGGGGAGCGGGCACGCGTATGAGATCGGGACGGAAACTGGCGAAGGGTTCACGATCAACCTGCCGCTGCAGCCGGGATCGGATGATGATGATTACCTGCGCGTGATCGATGAGCGCGTCGTGCCGGCGCTGAACGAATTCCGTCCGGAGGTGCTGCTAATCTCGGCCGGCTTCGACGCGCACGCCGAGGATCCGCTGGCACAGATGAACCTGAGCGAAGACGGCTTCGAGCAGATCACGCGACGGCTCGTTGCCGTCGCCGATCAGCACTGCGGCGGTCGAGTCGTCAGCATGCTCGAAGGCGGATATAACCTCCGCGCGCTGGGCCGCAGCGTCGTGAAACACTTGACCGCGCTTTCAGGCCGGACGTTACGTGCAATGGGCTTCCGGCCGTTGCTCTGGCGGCTCGAGCGGCACGTGTACGGGCGGGACGCCCGTGTCACGGAGGATTTATGATCGTCGATGCGCATTTGGATTTGGCGTACAACGTCGCGCGCGGGCGCGACGTGCGCAAGCCGTCGAGCGAGCAGCAGCAGATCGGCACCGAGATCGCGTCGGTCGGTCTGCCCGATCTGCGCGCCGGCGGCGTCGGGCTGATCTGCGGCACGATCTTCTGCGAGCCTTATCGCGGCTCGGACTCGCCGGGCTATCGCGACGCCGACGAAGCGCATGAACAGTTTCTCGCGCAGCTTGCGTGGTATCGCGAGCAATTCGCCGCCGGTGAATTGAAA
>JACMJD010000031.1 GCA_014380825.1 Phycisphaerae bacterium
ATTCGCAATTCTGTAATTCCGCGAAGTCGAGGTTTGCTGGACGATTCCGCGCTGCTATTTCCTGATAGGGGAAGGTACAGCCACTGTACCGTTGTTTGGGAAGGGAGATCGCCGATGGTTCGCCGTATCGCTTGTTTGGGTCTTGTCGTGTCTCTGTTCTGGGCCAGCCCTGGTTACGCCGTCATCAAAGTCTGGGCAGGTGGCAGCGGCAACTGGACGACGTCGGCGAACTGGTCGCCGTCCGGAACGCCGCAGGATGGGGATGACATTGCACTGATCCAGGCGGACGCGAACAATCGCACCGTTACCTACAACGACACGTCCCCGTTCCTCCGAGTTTACAACTCGATCCAGATCGACTCGCAAGGCTCCGGCCGTATGACTTTGCAACAGGTGGATGCGCTGACCTCGCTGGAAGCGCTCGGCCTGTCAATCGGCAACTTCGGGCCCGGCGCATACAACCTGACGTTGGGATCGGGATCGTTCGGAGTGGCCACGTTGAACAACGGCGGCTCGATGAACATGAACGCCGAAGCGTTCCTGAACATCGGCACGCTCGTGCAGAACGCCGGCAGCAACATCGCCGCGCCGGGCGGCCACTTCAACGTCAACACGTATCGATTCAACGGCGGCACGTTCAACGGAGCGGTGGCGACCGGGACGTTCATCGCCAACGGTGCAAAGCTTGATGGATTTCTGTCCGTAAATAATGCGATGGCCCTGCCGGTAAATTTCACCTTCGGTTCAGCGGTGAACACGCACGCACCGTTCACGCACCTGGCCGGGCGCACGATCAACATGAACTCGGATTTCGTGCAGGTCGGCGCGACGTTCAATCAATCGGGCGCCATGATCGTCGGCGGCAACGGGTTCGGCGCGGTGGTCGTGACCGGCGGCGCGACGTGGAATCAGATCGCCAGCGTCAGCACGATCGGCGGATTGCAGGTCGGCGGAGGCGAGGGCAGCGGGACTTATACGATCGGCAACGGCGCGACGCTCACGATCGGCCACGGCATGAACGTCGGGCTTGCCGGCGACGGCACGTTCCTTCAAACCGGCGGACGCGCAACGGTCGCGGGAGGGTTGCTGTCGCGCGGCGGAGCCGTTCCGATCCCATCACGCAGCTACTGGAACATGAGCGGCGGAACCTTTACGAGCACCAGCGATGTGTTCTTCGGTTACCCGAACGCGATCTCGTCCACGTTTATCCAGAGCAATGGCGACTTTCAATCGCTGCGACTGTTCGTCAATGTCGATTCGACGACCTACGCGACGGCGAACATCAGCGGCGGATCGTTCAAGGTCACGTCGAGCACCGTGAACAATGGCAGCTTCACGCTGTCGGCCGGCACCGTCGATCTGGGCGCGACGGTGAACGGCGCCGGCACGATCGTGGTTGGCGGCGGGAGTGCGGAGCTGACTGCCGCGCGCATCCGCCAAACCGCGCTGTCGATCAGCGGTAACGGCCGCGTGCGCATCGAGTCGCCAGCGGGTCCGCCGGCAACGACGAGTCGGGTGAAATCGCTCACGATTCAAGAGACAGGCGCGACGGTCAACGGCAAGCTCGATCTTACGTTCAACCAGTTGATTGTTGATTATGACAACAACTCACCGATCGCCGCGATCAAACGCTATCTGAAAAGCGGACGCGCCGGCGGAAGCTGGAACGGCACGGGGATCAACAGCAAGACCGCCGCCGACGCAATGCCACACAACAAGGCGCTTGGCTACGCCGAATCCTCGCAACTCTTCGGCGCATCAGGCGGCGTGTTCGGCGATCTGTTCGCCGACAACTCTTCGGTGCTGATCAAGTACACCTACAACGGCGACACGGACCTGAACGGCATCGTCGACTTCGATGACTACAGCCGAATCGACAACGGCTTCAACAACGGCGGCACGACGTGGTTCGCCGGTGACTTCGACTACAACGGCATCGTCGATTTCGATGACTATTCGCTGATCGATCAGGCATTCAACACGCAATCCGGCGCGCTGCGCGGAGCGCTCGCCAACGCTGTGCCAGAACCCATTCTTGCACCGATTGGATGTGGCGTGTTGATTTTCCTTAAACGCCGGCGACGCGGAATTTCTGATGCGGCGGTGTGACAGACGCGGTAAGCTACTCCTCGAATCACGTCACTGGCCGGGGAGAGCATCATGCTTGATCAGAAATCGCGGCACGGGCGTGCGCGTGTATACGGCGCGGTCGGGAGCATCGCAGTCTCGCTGCTTATCAACCAACGCGTCCCCGCCGGCCTGAAGTTCTGGGACGGCGGTGGAACGAACAACAACTGGTCCAATCCCGCAAACTGGAACTCGATGTTCGGCGGCGCGCCGCTCAATGACGGCACCGATGACATCATCATGCAGGGCATACTGCGCACCACCAACTCGGTTGACATCGACTTCGACATCAACTCACTTCAATTCAGCGGCGGCGGCAGCGCCGGACCGTTCGTCATCAGCACCACCGGCGCAGACTTCTCGATCCGTGGCGGTGGAATCGTCAACAACGACACGGACTCGCAGAGCATCGGCGGCGTCACGCTCGGCGCGAATCAGATATGGAACGCGGCGGCGGGTCCGCTTCGCGTGAACTTCGTCACGCTCGGCGGGTTGAGCAGCGGCCGGGCTCTCACGATTGCCGGCGCGTTTGACACGATCATCCCGAACATCATCGCCGGCTCGGTGATCACCAACGCCGGCTCGATCATCTTGAACAGCACCGCGAACCTCACGCTCGGCGATGGCATTGCCGTGCAATCCAACAGCTTCACCGGTCCGATCACCGTCAACTCCGGCACGCTCCTCCTGAACAAAGCGGCCGGCGCGACCGCGGTTCCTGGCAGCCTGATCATCGGCGACGGCGCGGGCAGCGACGTGGTGAAGCTGTTCAGAGCCAACCAGATCGCGGACACCTCGAACATCACAATCAACAGCTCGGGCGTGTTCAATGTGAACGGCGCCGCCGAAACAATCAATCATCTGAACCTCAACGGCGGGATCGTGAACACGCTGGCGGGCACGCTGACGGTGAATGGCGCGCTGACGTACAACGGCGGGACATTCGATGGCGATGGCGTGGCTACCATCGCCGCGCCGTTCGCGATGAACACGCAATCGATGGCGTTCAGCGGCACGCCGACGGTGCGCTTTCTCTCCGAGATGACCCTGACCGCCGCCAACGTCAACACCAGCGCGGGAACGCTTTCGATTTCGTCGCTGCACGTCCCGGCATCGAATGTTGCATCGACGATTGCCGGACGTCTCGCGGCGTCGGGGAGCGTGACCGTCGTCGTGGAAGATGGAGCGGCGGCGGATGACCTGTCGATCGCCGCGAGCGTTCATGGCAACCAATTGGTGAAGACCGGCGCCGGCCGGCTTCGCTTGGGCGCGACGTCGGGCAACACCCTCGCCGGCCTGGTCGTCAACGATGGCACGGCCATCCTGCATGGCGCGATCGGCGCCGTTTCCGCCAGCAACGCACACGTTCACGCGGCGGCGAACATCACGGTCGGCAGCCTGAACGCAAACACCGGCGGCGTGATCAGCACCGAAGGGTTCACCATTTCCGCCAGCGGGCTTTTCCTGAACGGTGGAACGGTCAGCGGCAGCGTCTCGGCATCGCTGGGTACGTTCGTCAATGCGCCCAACAGCTACTTCAGTGGAACGCTCACGCTCTCATCCCCCGTGGGCGCTTTCATCGACGTGGATGGCAACGCATCCGCCGTCTTCGATGGAGCGATCTTGCACGGGCCGAGCACCACGCTCACACTCACCGATGCGGGCACGATCACCTTCGCGGGAAACGTCCCGAACGCCTCATTCGGTACCGGCATCGTCGTCGGAGCCGGCAACGGGCCGCAAACACACCTGATCCTCGCCAAGTCGGTCGTCGATGGATCGCTCATCACGTCAAGGCTGTCCATCGGGTTCGAATCGCTGGTGAAGCTTGCCGCAAACGAACAAATCCTTGCCGACACGGTCGCGCTTGGAGGCGGCGGCATGCTCGATCTGGACGGCTTCTCGGAGACGCTTTCGACTCTTCAACTTGACGGCGGCCTAGTCACGTCCGGCGCGGGAACCCTGACTGTCACAGGCAAGATCTCGACGACAGGCGCGGGCACGATCGAAGGCAATCTCCGCTTTTCCGGAGCTGGCATCCGTTCGATCGATGTGGCCTCGAACGGAAGCATCCTGAACATTCCGGCGATCTTAAGCTGGCCGGCGACAACACGTTCACCGGCCCCGTGCGCTTGGAAAGCGGTCGATTGACCCTGCTGCACGATCGCGCCGCCGGCGCTGGCGCGATCCAGATCGAAGGCGGCGAGCTTTGCCTCGACGGCGGCCCGCGCAACATCAGCAACCGGATCAATATGCTGACGGGGTTCGCTATCCGTGCCGCCTCCGGGTCGGTGACGCTGAGCGGAACGCTCGACAACTCGTTCGGTCAAACCATCATCGCGGTGGGGAACGTGAATGACACGCTGGTCATTTCCGGGACGCAGTTGCACGGCATCGGCGCTCGACTGGCGCTGACCAGCACTGGTGTCCGACTTGCAAGCGACGCCGGCACCGGTGGCCACAACCTTCAGATCGAACTCAACGGCACTACTTTTCCAGGAATTACTTCCTCGCGGCTTGCGATCGGGGCGAGTCAGCATTTAGCCTCGCTGAGCATCAACCTTGGTGCGGCGACTCTGGAAGCAGGCGGCAACAAGCTGGTCGTCACCAAGACACTGGAACTCGGCGCGGCACAGGCGTTCCTGGACATCAACGAACACGCCCTGATCGTCGATTACACGGGCAGCTCGCCGCTGAACTTCATCAAGTCCGCTGTTGTCACCGCCCGCAACGGCGGTGCGTGGGATGGATTCGGAATTACCTCCTCCGCCGCGGCGACACATCCGACGCACTCAACTACGCTGGGCCTGCTCGAAGGCGCGGAGTATCGATCGATATATGGACCAAGCGCAGTGTTCGAGGGCGAACCGATCGACGACACGAGCGTTCTAGTGAAATACACCTACTACGGCGACACCGACTTCAACGGCATCGTCGACTTCGACGACTACGCGCGCATCGACTCCGGCTTCAACAATGACCGCACCGGCTGGTTCAACGGCGATTTCGATTACAACGGTATTGTCGATTTCGACGACTACTCGCTGATCGATCAAGCGTTCAACACGCAAACAGGATCGCTGCGATCGATGAATGCCGTGCCCGAGCCAACGCCAGGCGTCGTGATTGGTTTGGCCGCGTGCCTTGGTGTGCGCGGACGGCGGCGCTTCGCTCGCACCCGGCTCGCATAGACCAGATCCAACCGCGAGCAGGCGGCGTCGGTGCGCAAGCAAACGATCCAACACCTGCCGGCGACCTTTTCTCTCGCTAAATGACGAACGAACTGCGTCCCCGTTTCGGCTCACGAGCAGATCTTCGACCGCAGTCACTGATCGTGCGTTGCGCCGCGCGCGTCCGGGCGGCACGTGTCGGGGACGGATAGACCAGATTCGACCGCGCGCACGGCGGCGGCGGTGCGCGTCTCGACGTTTAGCTTTCGCAGGATGTTCTCAACGTGCTTTTTCACGGTCAGCCGGGCGGCGCCGAGGATGATCGCGATCTCGCTGTTGGTCTTGCCCATCCGCACCCAGTGCAACACTTCAAATTCGCGTGGCGTGAGCCCGGCTCGATCGATCTCATCGGCCGCTTTGCTCGCCTCGATCCGGCATCGCAGCGTTCGCTGAACCAGGTCGTACGCGCCGGCGATGTGCGGCCGGAGCAAGTCGAGCAGGAAGTGTTCGCGCGGTGAGAATCCGCCATGGCCGCGCACGATGCCGAGCGAGACGAACGGCATCGCGTCCGACTCGAACGCCGCGCACAGGATGTTCTCCAAACGCAATGGCCGGAAGAACTCGTTGTACAAACCGGTCCGATGCCAGCGATCGGGCGGCATCAGTCTGTCGAACGTGATCGCGGCTACATCGTGCGTGGCGGCGAACGCAGTATCGATCGGGTGCTCGGGAAGATACGCGCGATACGCGTGCTCGTTCTTTCGGAACTCGCTGCAGCCATGAAGGATGAACGCATCCGATCGAAACGGCCCGCCGGTTCCTGCCGCGGTGCGCTCGCCGAACACCGCGGTTTCGGCGGGGATCAACGTCGTCAACAGGCGCAGCGTGCGGCGAGACAATGACTCCACGTCCGGCGCGCCATACAACTCGCGAACGCCGTCGCTGAAGGTGCGAAGTGATTTTCCGCTCAAGCCGTTCATAAAGCTCCGTACGCCATCTTCCGTATTGTGGCCAAATGCGCCAGCCGCGATCAAGTGAAACCCGCCGCTGATCAAATGCACCCTAACTATTGTGCTAAATTGAGGTTCTGCATGGCGGCAACCTACAATCGTTCCGCATGGAGGCGGCCCGACGACCGACCATTTTCCTTCTCTCCCCCGCCCGAACAAACGGGCCGCGCGCCAGATTGCTGGTTCGGGCACAGGCTAGCTTTGAACTGGCGATGCAGCTGCGCACGCCCAAGGGTGCGGCGATCGCCGACGTCTTCAGTTTCCTCAGTGGCTTGTATTTTCGCGGGAAAATCGCTTACGCGCGATCGTTTGGCGTCGCACCACAACGGTCGATAGCTCCGGCATACGTGATCACGAGCACTCACGGCCTCGTGTCGATCGACACGCACGTGACGGCGGACGATCTGATCGCGATGCGCGATGTGCCGATCGACGCGGACGAGCCGCGATATCGCGGAGCGATCGAAACCGATGTCGCGCGAATTCTTCGCGCGAAAAATTGTGACGCCAACTGCCGGTTCGTGCTGCTCGGCAGCATCGCGACGAAGAAATACGTTGACGTGCTGCTGCCGATGCTTGGCGAGCGCCTGCACTTCCCCGCCGAGTTCGTCGGCCGCGGCGATATGAGCCGGGGCGGGCTGATGCTTCGCGCGGCGCGCGAAAGTCGCGAGCTTCATTACATCCCGATCGAAGGCGCAACGCGTCACGGTTCGCGCCCGCCGAAGCTGGCGAAAATTCCGCGCTCGCGGTAAACACGTGTCATGACCACGCGCACCGGAAATTTCCCGATTGGACTTCGACGCGGCTGGGGTGATTGGCAGAAAAACGACCTGCGATCGTTTCTCACCTGGATTAAAGAACACGGTTTTGATGCCGTCGATCTGATGAACGTGACGCGCGCCGACTTGGCCGCCGTACAGGATGCCGGCCTGCGCCTCGGCTCCGCCGATCTGCTGGACTTCGGCCAGATCATGGCCAGCGACACCGGCAAGCGCCGCGACGTGATCGCGAAGAACGTGCAATACGTGAACGATATTGGCGGCGCGGGCGTGAAGGCATTCTTCACCTGCGTCATTCCCGGCGACGCAACGATGCCCCGCTCGGAAAACTACGCGCTGGCCGTCGAGTGCTATTCGCCGATCGCGGAAGCCGCGGCGAAAGTCGGCGCGAAGATCGCCATCGAAGGATGGCCCGGCGGCGCACCGCATTACGCATCACTCTGCTGCACACCCGAAACGATGCGCGCATTTATCCGCGACGTGCCCGGCGGCGCGATCGGCGTGAATTACGATCCATCCCATCTGATTCGACTGGGCGTCGATCACGTGCGCTTCCTTCGCGAGTTCCTGCCGCAGGTGCATCACGTCCACGCGAAGGACACGGAGCTGTTCGAGGAATCGATCTACGAGCTGGGACGTTTCCAGGGCAGCGCGTTCAGCAAGCCGCACGGGTTCGGCGAATTCAACTGGCGCTACACGATCCCCGGCAAAGGCGCCGCTCATTGGTCGCAAATCTCCCGCGTGCTGAAGGAAGGAAATTACCAGGGCGTCGTCAGCGTCGAGCTGGAAGATGAAAACTTCAACGGCACCGAGCAAGGCGAAAAGTCCGGCTTCACGAATTCGCTGGAGTTCCTGCGATCGGTTTAAGGTACTCATCCACCCGACACCGCTTGGATGATGAACAGCGCATCACTATCGCGCAGCCCGCGCGATTCGTGATCGTCGATCCACGTGACGCTTTCGTCGTTGAGGTAGATCAAGATATGCTGACGGATCGCACCATTCTCATCCCAGACATGCGCGCGAAGATTTGAATACCGCTCTTGCAATGCTCGAAGCGCAATCGCAAGCGTTGCTGCTTCCACGACGATTCTGCGCTGTCCGCCTACCGAGTCGGCGAGCAGTCCGGGAACTGTGACGGGAATTGTCATCGCGATCTAGACGTTGTATGCCCGCACGGTTTCGATGCGCGGCAGACTTGCCGGCAGCTTCATCCACGAATCGCCGGCATCATTCGACGCCCACACGTCGCCCATCGTGGTGCCGACGTACACGCCCGCCGGATCGTTGGCGTCGCACGCCATCGCGTCGCGGAGGACGCTGACGAACTGCGGATCGCGCTCGCTCGGCAATCCCTTCGTCGTCGCGCTCCATGATTCGCCGCGGTTGGATGATTTGTAGACGCGGAGCTTTCCGTCCTTGAAGAATCGCTGCTCGTCGGACTGCAGCGGGCAGATGAAGATCTCGCCGGTGTTGCTGATGACCATCGGAAACCCGAAGTTTCCCGGCAGACCGTTTTCGATTGCGTGCCAAGAATCGCCGGCGTCGGTGCTGCGCAGCACACCGCCGTGGAACTGCATGTACAGCGTGTTCGAATCGCGCGGATCAAGCACCGGCTTATGCGGACAACAACACGTCGGCGAACCTTCCGCACCGGTGGGCATCTGCGGCAGGCCGTTGTTGATCGCGGTCCACGTCTCGCCGCCGTCGAGCGTGCGGAACATTCCGACCGCGGAAATGCCCACCCACATGCGCTTCGCGTTCTTCGGATCGACGAGGATCGAATGCAAACACAATCCGCCATTGCCGGGATACCAGTCTTTCACATCCGGCCCGCTCGTGAGCGACTCGAATTCCTTCCATGACTCACCACGATCGCGACTGACGAACAGCCCCGCCTCATCGACGCCGCAAAGCAGCGTGTTCTTATCCGCCGGCGAAGTCATGATCTGCCAGATCCGTTTCACCTTCCGCCCGCTCTCTTTCGGATATGTTGGCCGCCCTTTCAGCTCGTTCCACGTTTGGCCCATGTCATCGCTCACGCGAAATGTCGCGCCATAAACGTAGTGAGTCGTGCCAAGAAAGATCCGCCCGCCGGGATCCATGTGCAGCGCGCTGACTTCCCAGCCGGGCATGTGCGGCGCGGAGATCGCCCAATCTCGCCGTGATTTGTCGCCGCGGTAAATGAACGCGCCCTTGTTCGTCCCGACGATGACGATGGTGTTGCTCATGATGGCCTGGCTTCCATTCGCGGTGTGCAGCGAGCGGAAATTGTAAAGCACGGGTGCTCGAAATGACGGGAAAATCGGTCTGATCGACAGCTACTTGGCTTGCGTGGTAGCCGGATGCGTGGCCGGTTGTTTTGCCTTAGTGACTAGTACTTGATCGTCCGGCTTCGCCTCGCAAGAGCTTAGCCCCGAGCCTTCGGCGGCGACGCAACCGTCACCCACTTTTTCTGCTTCGCGGCATCATACATCGCTTCCATCACCGCGCTGCGATAAGCCGCTTCTTGTGCGGTGACGAGCACCGCTGGTTTGCCGACCATCGCATCCAGGAACGAATCTAAACCGGCCGGGACTTGCTCGGGCAGTTTCGTGAACGGCGTCTTGCCATCCGCCCCTTCGATGTTCTTGCACTGCACATACAACTTCTGATCGATGATCGCGGCGTGGCCTTCGGTGCCACTGACTAATAGGAACACGGGATTGGCGACGTCGTCCCAACCGGCGGCCAATGTTCCGATCGTGCCGTTCTTGAAACGCATCAGCGCTTCGCCGGTCTCGTCGCAGTTTTCGTATCGCGCGGTGCCGTTGTCGAGCGTGCAGGCGACTTCGGTCACGTCGCCCATCATCCAGAGCATGATGTCCAGCAGGTGCGTGCCCAGGTCGCCGAACGCGCCGACGCCAGCGATTGTGGGGTCGGCCATCCAGCGCCATTCGTTGGATCGATCGTTTGGCTTCTCGTCGAACCAGCCGCCCAGCGCGCCGCTGTGGCAGTTGCTTCCGCGGATGCGGGTGATCTTGCCGAACGTGCCGTTTTGGATCTGCTCGCGGATGAAGTTGACCATCGGCCCGCCGCGCACGAAGTAGCCGGTTTGGAACTTCGCGCCGATCTTGTCGATCGCGTCGCCCATTGCGTAGGCGTCGCGCGCGCCCATGCCCAGCGGTTTTTCGACGAAGATGAACTTTTTGTTCGCCTTGGTGGTCGCAAGCACGATTCCTTCATGTTTGCTGGTTTCCGAGCAGACGATCACGCCGGTGATTTCGGAGTCGTCCAGGATCGTGCGGATATCGGCGAAGAACCGCGCGCCCAGCTCGTCGGCGCGCTCTTGGCCGCGCGGGGCGTCGTGGTCCCAGACGCTCTTGATTTTCACATCATTGCGGGCCAGCACCGTCTTGATAAACCCAGGCGTATGAATGTGGGCACAACCCAGCAAGGCCAACTGAGGGGTCATCGAAGGAATCCTTTATCAAGAGGGTAGAGGTTAGAGGGTAGAGGTCAGGGAAGAGAAAATGGTCTCAGCCATTTCTAACCTCTAACCTCTACC
>JACMJD010000341.1 GCA_014380825.1 Phycisphaerae bacterium
AGAGAGCTTCGCAGATGACAAGGTCGAGCACGGCTTCGCCAAGTAACTCCAGGCGCTCGTTGCTCTTCAGGCGGTTGTCCGCGATGGAGGCGGGCGTACGCGACTCCGTCAGCAGATCAGGATTAACAAAGGTGTAGCCCAGAACACGTTCGGCGCGCTCGCGAAGATCGCTGTCGTTCACAAAATGACTTTCTGCTCGTGACGTGCGCGGCGAAAGGCAGGTGGCCGAAAGTGATGGGCAGCTTGGCAGTGAGACCCGAATGCAATTTTCGGCGATCCAGTTCGACGCGAATCCCCTAGCGTCGACAACCGATCGGCGAAAATCGAATTCCGGCACGATGCCGCGAGATGCCCGGCCAAAACAATCTAACTGGCCAACTAACCGTCGCCGGACGCGTTGCGGGCTCCGTGGCCCGAAATGCGAACGCATTTGCAAGGCCAATCGCGGAAAATAACCCGCTTCGCAACAGAGAAGCTACCTATCGCGCGGCCAATCTGTCAAACCAAAACTGGTGTGCGGACGTATCGGATGCACCGCAAGCATACAGATTTCCGATACTTCAAGCGGTGCTCCGCAGTCGCTTGCGTGGGCCGATTGTCGCACCTACGATCGAATTGATCGATTTTCTTCGGGCTTTGCGAGAGGTTTTGCCTGTGCCAACCGCTATCCGACTGATTCTGACCGTCTGCCTGCTGCTCGGCTCCGCCGCTTGCGGCTTAGCGGGGGATACGGCCGACAGCAAATCCACGCCTCCCCTGTTCAACCCCGCTCGGCACATGCGGGTTGACGAAGTCCGCGAGGGAATGAAGGGATATGGATTAACCGTCTACCAGGGCACGAAGATCGAACGGTTCGACGTCGAAGTCATCTCGATCCTGCATAACTTCAATCCAAAATACGACGTCGTCCTGATCCGCTGCCTGGGCGAAAAGATGAAACTCTTCGGCCCGGTGGGCGGCATGAGCGGCTCGCCGATCTTCCTTAAGGACGATCAAGGCCGCGAGCGGATGATCGGCGCGTTCGCGTACGGCTGGCCGCTGATGAAAGAACCGCTGGCCGGGGTGCAACCGATTGAGTACATGCTGAAGCTGCCGGAAGTGGTGACGCCTGAAAAAGTGAACGCGGCCAACGCCGATCTGAACGCGCATCAACCAGCCAAGGCGAGCGGGAAGATTCGGTGGTCGCTGACCGACGTGCCGGGGTTTCCGTTGTCGCAATCTGGGCGCGCCGCAACGGCGACAAAGTTAACCGATGCCGCGAGCGACACTCAGCTTCGGCCGCTCGTCACGCCGTTGATGTGCGCCGGCTTGCCGAGCTCGCTTGTCGAAAAGTTCACGCCACTGTTTCGCGCACATGGATTGACATTGCTCCAAAGCGGCGGCGGCGGCGGAGCGGGCTCGGCGTTGCGCGGCGAGGGTGACGATCAGGCTTCAGCAAAGATCGAACCCGGCTCGGTTCTGGCGGCGCCGCTCCTGACGGGCGACACGGAGTTGACGGCCGTCGGAACTTGCACGGAAGTCATCGGCGAGAACGTCGTCGGCTTCGGCCATTCGTTCAACAATGAAGGCGCGATCTCGATGCCGTTCGCATCGGGCGACATTCAAGGCGTGGTCGCCAAGGTCGACCAGAGCTTCAAGCTCGGCGCGGCCAGCAAGCTCCGCGGAACGCTGACGAACGATCTGGTCATGGGCGTCGGTGGAAAACTGGGCGAAGCGCCCAAGTCGGTGCCGATCGATATTCATGTTGTGTACAGCGATGGATCGAGCGATCAGAAGTATCACTTCGACGCCGCCCAGCATCCGAAGCTCACGCCGCTGATTGCGTCGCTGGCGCTCAACGCAGCGGTCGCGAGTGCGCGCGATTTGCCGCAGCATCACACGCTGGATTATTCGATGAAGCTCGACTTCGCGAACGGCAAGTCGATCAATATCTCACACGTCGAAGTGAATTCCGGCGCCGGCGCGCTGTTCATGGAGCTTGGCCTGCCGATGATCGCGGCGACGGAAAATCCGTTCGAGCGCGTGCCGCTCCAGCGAATCACCGGCACGGTGAAGATTTCACCCGAAGCGAGACAGGCGCAGATTCTTTCGGTCAACGTGCCCAAGCTGAAATTCCGGCCTGGCGAAACGGTCAAGGCCTTCGTCACATACCGTCCGTTCCGCGGGGCCGAGGCGATCCTGCCGATCGACCTGGAGCTGCCGCGCGATCTGCCGGATGGACCGTACCAGTTGGTCGTTTCGGATTGGTCGCGATACTTCGGCGACGAGCTGATGAGTCAGCCGTTCCGCTTCTCGGCCGAGAACTCGGACGAGGTCTTTGACGTCATTCGCGACTTCACGTCGATCCGTCACAACGCCGTATATGTAAGATTGATGCGGCAGGCGGATGGCGTCGCGATCGGCCGCGTAGCGATGCCGCGATTGCCGTCGTCCCGCAGACAAGTCCTGCTCGGCGCCGGCCGCAGCGATACGACGGCGTTTGTCAGCTCATCCTGCAAGACGATCCCGTCCACATTCGTCATGGAAGGCTCCGCCGACTTCGTGCTGACGATCGACGCCGAAGCCCACGTTGAAGTCGGTGGAAGACCCGGCGTGCAAAAGTCCGAAGCGCCGACCACTCCGCCGCAAACGGCGGTGAATCCGACGGAAGAGAAAGAGAAGAAAGCGAATAAACCGTCCGAAAAGGAAAACGCTGAACGCCCCGACTCGCCCGCGCCAGGCGACCAGCCGAAATAACAACCGATGTCATGCAGAGCGGTACTCCGCGAAGCATCTGGCTCGACGCGGCCGGCGAGATCCTTCGCGGAATACCGCTCTGGATGACAACGCTTGAATGCTTCTGAAGGGTCACTATGCGAAAAACTGTTGCTGCCTCGCTCCTCGCACTCACACTCGCGCCGTTCGTATTAGGTGTGGGCACATCGCGCTGGACCCAGACCACCGAATCCGACTTCAAAGCGGGCACGTTCGACAACGTCGTCGCTACGAACCTGGGCGATCTGAAACTGTCGCGCGCGACGCGAACGCTGCTGTCGCAGGATGCTCGCGTCAGCGCCGTCTACGCGCTGGCCGAGACTCCGGACGGATCGATCTACGCGGCCACCGGGCCGCAGGGAGCGCTGTTGCGCGTGAATGGCGAGAAGATCGAAACCGTCGCGGAGCTTGGCGATAACGTGAATTTGTTCGCGCTCGCGGTCGATCCGCAGGGCCGACTGCTCATCGGCACCGGCGGGGAGAAGGGCCAGATTTATCGCTTTGAAAAAACGGGCGAGAAACCAACGTCGATCTTCACCAGCGACGATGCGCAGTACATCTGGTCGATCGTCGCGACCGCGGACGGAAACCTTTACGCGGCCACCGGTCCGAACGGGAAGCTGTTCGAGATTCACGCCGACGGTTCGAACAAGGTGCTATTCGAGACGGACGAGAACAATCTGCTGTCGATGACGAGCGATGGAAAAGATCTGCTCTACGTCGGCAGCGATCCGAACGGCCACATCTATCGCGTGAATCGAAAGACTGGCGAATCGTTCGTCGTCTACGATGCGGCCGAGACCGAGATCAGCACGCTGGCGCTGGATGCGCGCGGAAATCTCTACGCGGGCACGGCGCAATCGACGGGCGAAAACATTCCCGGCCTTGAAGAACCCGCCGCGGACAAATCGGGTCGACCGGAACAGGATCAAGCGCCCGCCGCCGGGATTCCGTCGGATCCACCTCACGTGCCCGATCCGCCCAAGCTTCCGCTGCCGGGGCCGGGGGAGCCGAATCCAATTCCACGCGGCAGCGGTGGTGGGGCGACGACGCAGCCGAAGTCGATGGTGATTCTGCCGGACGGTCCAACATCGCAGCAGCAAGATCCGACCGACCCGGATGAGCCGGGCCCCGCGCCGTCGCCGGGGAAGAAACCGCGCCGTCCGAAGATCGGCGCGGGCGCTCCAGGCGGTGGGATTCGGCAGGGACCGATCCGCGCGCGCGATGCCGGTGAGCCGCCGGCATCGGGCAACGCGGTTTACAAAATTGATCCGGAAGGTTTCGTCACCGAAGTCTTCCGACAAAATGTTCTCGTGCTCTCGCTCGTCGAGCAAAACGGCGTGCTGCTCGTCGGAACCGGCAGCGAAGGAATGGTCTATCAGATCAACCCGTCGGCCGAAGAAACCAGCGTCGTCGCCAAGGTCGATCCAAAAGAAGTTCTCTCGCTGCTCGCCAGCAAGAGCGGCCAGATCTACATGGGCATGGCCAACAATGGCCAACTCTCGACGCTGTCGGCGGGGCACGCGGACAAGGGGACGTTCACCAGCCCGGTGCTCGATGCGCAGCAGGTGAGCCGCTTCGGGAAAATTCGCCTGCACGGAACGCTGCCGAAGGAAACGAAGCTGAGCGTCGCGACGCGAAGCGGGAATGTTGGCGAGACGACCGATCCGGGCTGGTCGAAGTGGTCGGACGAATCGCCGGCGACAGAGTTTGTCACGATCACATCACCGTCCGCGCGGTTTCTGCAATATCGATTGACGCTGCAAAGCGACGCTGGAAAACAAACGCCGGTGGTGGATGATGTGGACGTCGCGTACCAACTGCCGAACCTGGCGCCGCAGATCAAGTCGATCAAGCTAGCCGGCGAAGGTGCGGCCAGTGCTGTGCAACAATTAATGCAGGGCGAAAACGCGCCGGGCGCGGCCGCGCAATCTCGGCCCAACGCGAACCCGAATTTCACAATCACCTGGGAAGCCGAAGATCCGAACGCGGATGCCCTTGAGTATTCGCTGTATTTCCGCGCGGCCGGTTCGAAGAACGGGCAGTGGATCCTGATGAAGGACAAGCTGACCGAGACGACGTACGAATGGAACACCCGATCGATCGGCGACGGCCGATACGAGGTGAAGATCGTCGCCTCGGACGCGGCCGCCAATCCGATCAATGAGGGCCGGTCCGGTTCGCGGGTGAGCGATCCGATCGACGTCGACAACACCGCACCGGTCATTGGGGAGATCAAATCGACGCCGCAGGACGGGTCAGCGAAAATGTCCGCCACGGTCGTGGACCGGCTCAGCACGGTCGCGGGGCTTGAATATGCGGTGGATTCGGCCACGGACTGGCAGGCGGTGCTGCCTGCGGATAAGATCGCCGATTCGCCCGAAGAGATTTACGACTTCGTCGTAGGCGGGCTCAGTGCCGGCGATCATCAGCTTACGCTGCGGGCCACCGACGCTCACGGAAATCAGGCGTTTGAGACGGTCAACGTCTCGATCGCGAAGTAACGCTAACGAGAAACGAGAGACGAGAGTAGCTCATGCATTACCCGCACAAGATCAGCAAAGTGAAACGCGCCCGCAAACTCGGCTTCCGCAAACGCATGAGCACGAAGCTGGGCCGAAAAATGATCAACCGCAAGCGCAGCGTCGGACGAAAAGTTCAGGTGGTTTGAGTTGCACGGGCGAGACGCCCATGCCGCGTTTCGTCTGAGTTACTTCCCCAAATCCCACCAAGTACTGGCGGCCTTCGCGTGTTTGCGCACGTTATTCGCGATGGATTTCGTCGGATGATCCTCGTCGTGGCCTGACGATTTCAGCGCATCTTCGAGCTGGCGCTCGACATCGCCCTTCGGGTCTTCAACCACATACGCGAACGAGTCGGCCTTGCCGGATTGGATGATGCGTTCGACGAGCTGTTCGTGCTCGCCGACGTTGGCCAGCGTCCAGGCGCGGGCGTCGACATAGGTGTCGGTCAGGTTCAGCCGTTGCTTGGGGATCAGCACGATGCGATCGTTCCCGCTTTGAGCACCGCGTGCCCGCACGACGTGCAGCGAAAGCGCCGCCAGCCCCCAGCCGGCGACCAGCAGGACCAGCACGATCAAACGAAACAGCGTTTTCATATCCCACCCAACACTTTCTGGCGCGCGACGCGTGCGCACTGGGACGGCACTACAAGCACGCAGTCAACACTTCGGCGATCAAGTCGAACATATCGATGGAGATTAGATCTCCAAACGAGGAACTCGAATCGTACACCGGTCTACCGCAAGGCTTATGCCGGGCATCCGACGCGTGCCGTACGTACCGTCCCATAATAGGTGTGGTCATAACGCGCGAGAGAATCGCGGAGCGTTACATTCGCGGGCGAGCTTTGGAACGGGTTCGCACCGGATGCGGGCACCAAACTCAATCGCTGTCACGTTGAGGTATTCCGAAGCATCTCGATTCGGAAAGTGCGCGACGTCTTATCCCGAGATGCTTCGGAGTACCTCAACATGACACCAGTCGGTTGGGTTTGCGCTTCTTGTTGGGTGGTCGCGTCTTCGACGTGCTCTTAGTGCAACCGCTCGGCGCGCAACGATTCGGGATCCGATTCCGGGTCCGATTCCCCGTCGTCGTGGGCCGCGGCCTCGTCCATCAAGTCGGGGTTTTGCGGTGGTTCGATTCCAGGGCCGCCGGTAAGGTATTGGCCCGTGAGCGATTGCCCGCTGCCGCCGCGCGTGGCGGGGTTGTCTTCGCCGTG
>JACMJD010000342.1 GCA_014380825.1 Phycisphaerae bacterium
AGCGGTTCGCCGCGGGCGACGATCCAATCCGCGATCAACACCGCCCGCGCCGGCGGCGCGTGGAATGGATTTGGTTTGACGACTCTCGCCGCGCAGTCGAATCCGAAGCACAACACGACGCTTGCGGTGCTGGAGGCGAGCGAATATCGCACGATCTACGGCGCCGGCGCGACGTTCTCGAATCAATCGCTTGGCGCGAATGCGGTGCTCGTCAAATACACCTACTACGGCGACACCGATTTCAGCGGCGTTGTGGATTTCGACGACTACAGCCGGATCGACGCCGGATTCAACAACAACCGCACCGGCTGGTTGAACGGCGACCTGGATGGAAATGGCATCGTCGACTTCGACGACTATTCGTTGATCGACCAGGCCTTCAACACGCAAGGCCCTGCGCTGCTCGCTCAACCGCCGGGGTCGCGCGGCATGCGGAATGTGAAACGCGTCTGACGATCCTTCGACGCAACGCTGAGCGCTCCGCCATGCGCGCGCGCGATTTCATAAGCGATGTACAGCCCCAGTCCCAGGCCTTCGCGTCCGCGCTGGACAGCCCCGCGGACGAACGGCTCGAATAAGCGATCGATGATTTCAGGTGGAATCGTCTCGCCAACATTTGTTACGCACATTTCGAAGTCGCTCGAATCAGTCCGCGCCGCGACCGACACGGGGCTCTCTGCGTCGCAATACGCCAGCGCGTTGGCCAGCAGGTTTGAGAGCATCTGCGCGATGCGCTGGGCGTCGCACAACACTGGTCGCGTGATAACAATCTCGCGCTCGATCACGCGTTTCGGCCAGGCCGTCTGGAGTTCGTTGATGACGTGTTCGAGCACGGATTGCATCGCCGGCTCGAGCGATCGGTTCAAAGTGATTCCGCCGCCCAATCGACCGCGCGCCAAGTCCAGGACGTTTCCGATCAGGCCGTTCATGCGGACGGCGCTGCGCTGGATCATCGCGAGCATCTCGATGGATTGTTCGTCACGCTTGGCGAGCGACAGCACCGCCGCGCCGGAGCTGATCGCGTTGAGTGGATTTCGCAGGTCGTGGCCGAGCACCGCGATGAACTGCTCGCGAAGCTGCGCTGTCTGCCTCTCGTCCAGCAGCGCCGCTTCGCTGGCCGCCATCCGGTCCTGCGCGTCGATGTGCTGCGCGATGAGGTCGGCGAAAATCGTAAACATCTCCACCGCGCCCGAAGTCTTCAGCGTGGCCGGCTTCGGGTCGAGCGCACACAGCGTGCCGAAGAATCGCCCGTCCGGCAACGTGATCGGCACGGAGATGTAACTCTGAAATCCGTACTTCTGTGGCGTCAGGTGATGACAGAAATCATCGTCGGTCGAAACGTGGTCGATCACGACGAGCTTCCCGCTCTGGCGGATCTCGTCGCAGATTGTTGTTTTCACTTGAAGCTCGCCGCCCGGTTGCAGGCCAAGCCCGACCTCGTCGCGCACGGCGCAGGCGATCCAACGCGTGTCGGTGACCCGCGCGACCGCCGAGAAACCGAGCCCGGTCACGCGGCAAACCACGCCCAGGATTTTCTGGACGAGGTCGATCTTCGCGACGTTCGCGATATCTCGCTCGAAGTTCTCCTGATGCACCCGTATGACTCTATGCGCCGGTTGCCTGCAATCAACGGTCTGCAACCGGCGCTTGTTGACCTTGCTTCAACGCGGGCAGCCAGGCTTTCCAGCAACGTACGTCAAACGCGGCTTGACTGCCTTTGACGTTTTGGTGGCCGGCGGTTGGGAGGATGATCACTTCTTTCGGCGACGTGATCTGATTTACGGCGGCGAATATTCCGGTGGGCGGGCAGACGTCGTCAACGAGGCCGATGCCGACCAGCACGGGACATTTGATCCGCGGCGTGAAGTTGGCGACGTCGAAATATTTGCTCGTTTCGCGCACCTTCGCCGCGTCTTTTCCGTCCGTGCGGTTGAACCACATCGGAAATCCCGGCGCGCGGCCACGCGCCGGGCCGAGTTGATCGCAGCCGGCGGGGACGAGCGACAGGCACGCGGTGATCTTCGGATGAATCGCCGCGGTGACGAGTGACTGCTGCCCGCCCTGGCTCGCGCCCATCACCACGAGCGTGCGGCGGTCCCAATCGTCGCGCGAGGCGAGATACTCGGCCCCGCGATAGCAGGACAGATACATCGGCAGGTAGTAGCTCTGCTCGCGGTCATCGTTGCCGATCTCCCAGTAGTTCTTCAGCGCGCCGGCGCCCTGCTCTTTATAGAAAGCTTCGTCGCGATCGATCGGCAGATCGTGCGGCAGGATGTTCAGCACCAGCCAACCGTCGGCGGCGCGATCGAGCGCCCACGATTTGTCGAGCCCGTAAACACCCGCCCACTGCACGATCAGGATCGCGGGAAATTTCTCACCGGACGTCGGCCGCGCGAGTTGACCGTTGACGTGACGACCGCGGATGTTGTCGAGGGTGAGCTTGTAGTAGTCGACGTTTGGTTTCGCTTTCTCACCCAGTTCGATCTTTTCGAGCTTCGGATTTGGAGGAACCGAAGCGAGCTCGCGGATTTTCGTCGCCCAGAAGTCGTTGAAGTCATCCGGCCGCGCAGCGGCCGGCGTTACTTGGGCGAGTGCGGCGTATGCGCCGGCGTAGCTTTTGTCTTTGCCGGATTTAACCTCGAGCAACAGCGTGCCGGGTTGCTCGATCTTCGTGCTGATCGACTTGCCGGAGCTTGTGCCTTTGCGCAATTCGGTGAGGCCGTCACGTTTCACGCTGTACTCGAAAGATGATGGCGCGTTATCACCCCTCCAGGCGATCGTCCAAGTGACGGTGTCGCCGAGGGAATATTTTCCGTCGGCATGATCCGGCGTGACGACGAATTCGGCGTGGGCGACCTGCGCGAAGAACAGGATTGCGAGCGCAAGAGCTTTCATGCGGATACACCTTACACAAGTACCGTCATCCTGAGCGAAGCGAAGGATCTCGATTGACAAGGTGCGCGATTCTCCATCCCGAGATCCCTCACTGTGCTCGGGCTGACGCGCTTTCTGTGGAGCAGCGCGGCTAGACGCGGGAATTCGCCTTGATGAAGTCGAGCAGCTCATCTACTTGCGCGAAGCACAATCCGGTCACGGTATCCGCGCAGCCGTAGTAGATCGCGATGCGGCCGGTTGGCGCGTCGGTCAGGGCGGCACACGGGAACGTGACGTTCGGAACGTCGCCCACCATCTCGTATTGCTCGCGCGGATTGAGAATGTACGGGTGCGTTCGATAGAGCACCTTCGACGGCTCATCCAAGTCCAGCAGCGCGGCGCCGAAGCTGTAGACGAAACCGTTGCAGCTCGTCAGCACGCCGTGATAGATCATCAGCCAGCCCTCGCGGGTCTCGATCGGGATCGGGCCGGCGCCGATCTTGGTCGACTGCCAGCCATGCGATCGGCTCATCACGTGTCGGTGACAGCCCCAGTGGATGAGGTCGGGCGAGCCGCTCAGGAAGATGTCGCCGAACGGCGTGTGGCCATTGTCGCTCGGGCGGCTGAGCATCACGTATTTGCCGTTGATCTTGCGCGGGAACAGCACGCCGTTGCGGTTGTACGGCAGCAGGCTGTTTTCCATCTGGTGGAAGGTGATGAAGTCGTTCGTCCACGCCATGCCGATCGTCGGGCCGTGGTAACCGTTGCACCAGGTGACGTAGTAGCGATCATCGCCGCTGCCTTGAATCTGGCAGACCCGCGGGTCGTAGCCGTATTCCCACTGCACGGGATTACCGTCGACGGGCTGAAAGCGGATCCGGTTCGGATCGATCCGCCAGTTAATCCCGTCGTCGCTGAAGCCGGCGTGAAGTTGCATCGAGCGAGCCGTGTCGTCGCAGCGAAATACGCCGGCGAACTTACCCTTGTACGGCACGACCGCGCTGTTGAAAATGCTGTTGGCGGTGGGGAAGGCGTTGCGTGGGATGACCGGGTTGTTGCGAAATCGCCAGACGACGCCCGGCTCGTCCGCGGGTTTGTCCTGCCAGGGAATGTTCGGCAGCGCCTCGCCCACGATCGTCGGCGAGAGAATCTCGCGTGTTACCGGAAGCCGCGCGGCCACCGACTTATCCGCCGACGCGACTTTCGCCCCGTTTCCACTCGTTCGACTCGTCATGTGAGAACCAACTTCAGTTCAGCGTGAGTTTCTTGTGTTCAGTGCTTACCAGTTTCGCGTGACCAGCGCGCGAAGCGCGACGTCGCTGGTCAGCGTTTCGGCATGTCCGTCCAGGAACAAGTAATTCGCAAAGCACGTTCCCGGACGCCCCGAAGCTTTGCGGAAGCCCTGGCCCGTGTTGATGTTTCCGTTGCCGGTGTAGTTTCCATAACGTCCGGTGACGGGTTTGATCGCGCCGACATCAAACCCGTTTCCGCCATGCCGGTTCGGTGAGCCGCTGTCGAACAGCGTTTGCTTCGGCAGACCCGCATGCACCTGCGGCTGCCACCACGTCCAGACGCCAAGCCCACCTTCGTACATCACGTTGATGAAGTAGTTCACGCTGTCGCCGTTGATGATCGCCTTGGCGGGCTTGGGAACCGTCGACAGTTTGACCGCGCCCACCGCGCCAGTGACCGTAGGCGCACCACTTTGCGGCGTAGGATTGTTGCCAATACCAGTCTGGAACATTTCCGGATTGTTGTATGGCGGTGTCGCAGTGACTGGAAGCTCACTGCCGACCGCTTTTTTCCCGCTGCCCAGGAACAGCATCATGTTCTGGCCGTAACCGG
>JACMJD010000343.1 GCA_014380825.1 Phycisphaerae bacterium
ACCATTCCCGCGGTGCTCGATCCGAACAACAACAACATCACCGGGATCATCTTCGATCTCACGGTGAACGCCGGCGAAACGTTCGCGGGTGGATTCGCCAACATTGGCATCACGCTCTTCGGTCATGGCGATCCGGATGGGATCCCCGCGAATGGCGACGAGCAGTTCGGCCTGCAGTATCAGGTCGTCGGTGCCTCGGAACGCAACATCGCGCTGGCGCCTGGCACGTATTCGATCGAAGTGCCGCTGGTCGGCGCGAACCCGATGACATTTGCGACCCAGAACTTCGCCGACGCTTTCGGCGACGGCCCGAACCAGTTGTTCCAGATCTCGGCGTTCCAGTTCTTCATCAGCAAGTCGGGCGGTTTCCCGGCGACCGTTTACATCGACAACGTGCGCACGGTTGAAGTGCCCGAACCGACGTCGATGGCCGTCGTTGGCATCGCAGGCGGGCTCATGCTGAGCCGCCGTCGTCGTAGCGCGTAGGGCGGATTTGAGCGCAGCGGTTGAGCCCAGCAGGGCGCGAGCCGGCCGCCCGTTCGATAGTCGTCATCCGTCATCAATGCCCCTTCCGCGGCGCTGACTCTTAGGCAGCGCCGCGGAAGGGTCTCCTACATTCGTGGTTTGCATCCTTCAGGAGGACGCATGCGGTATCCAATTCTTTGTGCAGCCACCGCTGCCGTGCTTGCGATTCCAGCCGTTGCCCAGGCTCAACTCCTTTACAGTTTTGAGACGCTCTACAACAATGCCGGCGTGCCTGATCCGGCGGGCACGCGACCGGACCGCTTCCACGCCAACGGCGGTGGAGTCACCGTTGCGCAAGATACGATCGGCGTGACTGAAGGCACGCGATCGATGAGGGTGGCGATCGTCGCAGGCGCGACGTTCGTTGGCGCACAGACCGAACTGGTGACGGCCGAAGCGCCGCTGATCAACAGCGCCTCCAACGGCGCGATCGCGTTCGACCTGACCGTGCCCGCTACCGGATTGTTCGCCGGCGCGTTTGCGCGCATCGGCATCACGGAATTCGGGAACAATCCGACGCAGGAGCTCGCCGGCGTCAGCGTACAGACGGTCGCCAACGCCGAGCGCAACTTCGCGCTGGAGCCCGGCACCTACCGCTTCACCATCCCGTTGATCGGCCGCGAGAACCCGGTGACATTTGATACCGGCCCTGATTTTCGCGGCGTTCCTTACAGCAGCATCTTCGGGCCCAACACCGACAATCAACTTCAGGAAACCGCCTCGTTTCAGTTCTACCTGAACAAGTCGAATGACTCCGCGTCGCTCATTTACATCGATAACGTCCGCGCCGTTTTCCAGGGGCCCTCGTATCAGTTCAGTGCCGATGCGGATGTGAACTGGCTCGATGACAGCCGCTGGCAGGCAGATGTGCCGGTCGCGAATTTCAACACCGCGCCGAACACGATCGACGCCAACGCGATCCTCGGGGCTGGGCTCACCGCGCCGCGCACGGTGACCGTGAACGCGCCGGTGACGGTCGGCAGCATCACGTTCGAGAACGGCAACTCGTACAACGTCGCCGGCACCGCGACGCTGACGCTTGATGTTTCGAGTGGACAATCCGGTTTAACTGTGAATCGTGGGTTCCACACGATCGCCGCGCCGCTGGCATTGAACGACGACACGACGGTCGGCACACCGCCCGCGACCGCTACTCTGCAAGTTACGAATCTTCAGTCGACGACGAAGGTCGTCACGAAAATCGGCTTGGGAACGTTTAGCGTGAATAACATCCGCGCTGGCGGACTTGCGGTGAACCAGGGAACCGTGAGCGTCGGTGCGGCCGGGACTAACGCGGCCACGAGTCGGCTGGGCACGCTGAGCTTCGCCGGTGGCGCGACGCCCACGGCTTCCCTCGATCTGAACGACAACGATCTGATTGTAACGAGCGGAACCTATGCCGCGATCACCAATGCCATCTCCAAAGCTCGCAACGGCGGCGCGTGGAACCAACCCGGCCTGACCAGCAGCCCCGCCGCCGCTGCCGTGCCGAAGAACAAGACGCTGGGCACGCTCACCGGCGCCGAGTTCCACACTGCTCAAGGCGCCGGCGCGACGTTCGACGGCTTCACCGTCGCGAACAGCGACGTGCTCGTGAAATTCACTTATTACGGCGACGTCGACTTCAACGGTTTAGTCGACTTCGACGACTACTCGCGCATCGA
>JACMJD010000344.1 GCA_014380825.1 Phycisphaerae bacterium
CTTTTTCCAGAGCTTCTGCATGTTCTCGAGCGACATGCCCTTGCTCTCCGGGACGAACTTCCAGACGAACAGGGCCGCCAGGACGCTGAAGCCACCGTACAGCCAGTAGGCGAAGCCGTGGTTGAACGCAGCGTTCAGCGCCGTGTTTCCGTCCATGATGTTGAAGGTGACCGAGACCACCCAGTTCAGGTACCACTGCGCGGCGACGGCGAGAGCCATCGCCTTGTCGCGAATCGAGTTCGGGAAGATTTCCGCGAGCATTACCCACACGACGGGTCCCCAGGACAGCGAGAATCCCGCGATGTAGACGCAGACCACGATGAGCGCGCCCAACCCCATCGACCCCACGTAGAACATGAAGCCCAGCGCGATCATGGACACCGCCATGATGAGCGCTCCGAGAATCAGCAGTGGCTTGCGGCCCCACTTGTCCACGGTTACGGTTGCGATGAGCGTGAAAACCACCATCACGATACCCATGATCACCGTCTGCGCAAACGAAGCGTCCCCGGTGAAGCCCATGTTCGCGAACATCTGTGGGCCGTAGTAGAGCACCGCGTTGATGCCGACCAACTGCTGGAAGGCGGACAACAGAATGCCGACAACCAACACCAAGCCACCATAGGAAGAGAGTTTCCCGGCGGTCTCCTTCAGCGATGCGTCGATTTCCGCGAGCACAATCCTGGCCTCGTCGGCGTTTGCGAGTCTGGTGAGGACTTCGCGAGCCTTTTGCTCCTTGCCCTTGAGCATCAAGCCGCGCGGCGTTTCGGGAACGAACAGCAGCAGCAGCACGAACACCGCGGCGGGGATCGCGCAGCACGCGAGCATCAGGCGCCAGCCGTCCGTGTGCACCCAGTTCGGATCACCGTCACCGCCGAACTTCTTGATGAAGTAGTTCACGAAGTACGAAATCGTGATGCCGCTGACGATCGCGATCTGCTGGTAGGTCACGAGCGCGCCGCGCTTCGACGGCGGTGCGATTTCGGCGATGTACATGGGCGCCAGCATCGAGGCCAGGCCGATGCCCATGCCGCCCCAAAGCCGGTGACCGATGAAGTTGGTGATCACATCTCCGAACCCGAGGTACGGAGCATCTGCAAAGAACAGATTCATTTTCCAAAGCAGGGCGTTGATCAGCGGCGTGAGCACCGAGCCCAATCCGCCGATAAACGATTCCGGCCAGGCGGATCCCAGCGACGAAATGAAGAACAGCACGCCTGCGAGGATCAGGCCGCCACGGCGTCCGAGATAGTGAGCCACCACTCCGCCAAGGGCAGCGCCGATGAGGCAACCCCACAACGCGCCGGCGATGGTGAAGCCTTCGAGACTGAGACGGGCGCCTTCGGCAAGATTCAGCGGCGCAACGAAGTTGATCTTGATCGACTCGACTGCGCCGGAGATAACCGCCGTGTCGTAGCCGAACAGCAACCCGCCGAGCGCGGCGATGATCGTCAGTATGATGAGAAGGCTGGTGTGGGTGCTCGCGGCGGGTGCGGAGCTCGAAGTCTGAGACACGCTATCTCCTTGACTGAATTATGTTTTTGGACTCCGCTGGCGTGCGCGTCTGGCGCCCCCCTCGCAGCGGTCGCGGAAGCGTAGTGATAGCGTTATCAGATAGCAAGCCGCGCGCGGTGGCTCGCGCCGACCCAGCGATTTCAGGGCTTTCGTGGTGGCGCGACGGAATCGCGTTTGACGAGGACGTAAGGCACCAGATGATCGACCGCCTGATGAACGTGGCGATCCTTGGGTCGACGGATCTTGTGCAGCAGTAGATTGATCGCGGCTTCCGCCATCGCCGCGATGGGCTGACGCACCGTCGTCAGCTCGGGCCATACCGTGGTCGCGATCGGCGTGTCGTCGAATCCGACCACCGACAGGTCGCGCGGCACATCGAGCTGGCGCCGGTGCGCAACCGAAATCGCCGCCGCGGCCATGTCGTCGTTGCTCGCGAAGATTGCGGTCGGCATGCGTTTGCGCGCGAGCAGTTTTTCGGCTGCCTCGAGGCCCGACTTGTAGGTGAAGTATCCCTGGATCACGAGCGCCGGATCGACTTCGAGATCGGCATCCTTCATCGCCGCTTGAAATCCTTCGAGTCGCATCTGGCTCGCGGTCTGCGTCGGCTGGCCCTTGATGAACGCGATACGCGTATGCCCTTCGGCGATCAGGTGCGCGGTCATCTCGCGCGCCGCATTGAAATCGTCGATGCGCACGCAGGACACATCCTCGCGCGCGCGACCGGTTGCGAGCGCGACGACGGGCACGCCGCCGGCGGCAAATGTCGCGGCGATGGCCTTCGATTCGCACAACGGCGGCGGCA
>JACMJD010000345.1 GCA_014380825.1 Phycisphaerae bacterium
CTTTGCGAACGAGCCCGCCGCGCTGATCGTATCGGTAAAGCTGATCGCCGATCGCAGGTTGTTTCCGAGATTGTCCTTGAACGTCAGGTTGATGATCACTTGGGCAGTGCTTCCCGCGCCGCCCACGGTGCCGGCGTAACCCATCGAGAAATATCCGGTGGCCGTCGGACCAAACGCGGTCGTGCCGGTGTTCCATACGCCGTTGAGATTGAACTTCAGGGAGCTGGCGCCCCAGACGTGGGATGGATCGACCTGGGTGACGCCCGTGCCGCCGGCGAGCGTGAAGGTCGCGGTGGTCGGGTTGGTGACGCTGCCGATCGAACCCTTCGCAACCGAACTGGTCGTGCCGGAGATTGTGTTGTTGATCTGGAATGACGTCATGGACGACGACGTCGGCGGCGCAATGTTGACGGTCTTGTCCGCCCCGCCGCTGCTGGTGTTGGCGTCGTGCGTGAGCGTCACGCTGGACGATGACGGCACATATGTGATGGCACCCAGTGCGATGCTGGGAAGCACCGTCGCCGCGCAAGCGGCGAGGAGTTGACTGGCGCGAACTCTGGACAAAATGGTAGACCCGCGGGTGCGCATTTGCTGCTCCGTCGTTCGAAGAAACTCGGAAATGGAACCTCGGTGGCGGTGAACTAGCCCAGCCCACTGCGCATCGAGCTAAGTTAACGTACCACCCCCGCCCGTGCGTTCAAGACAATTTTGCCGTCTTTTGCCCGTGCGGTAAGGTATTCGTTCGATACGTCACTGTAGCACACGCAACCTCCACAGTTTATGGCGGTTAATACGGCGACAACGGGGCTCCAAGGAAAATGACCAAAAGCCAACGAAAGCTTCTGATCCGCATCGCGGGGCTGGGCTTATTGCTGACGCTGGTTGTGATCGTGGCGGACGGTTCAGGTGGGCTAGATCCGCTGGAGCGTTATCTTTACGACCTGCGCGCAAGGCGATTCCAGTTCTTCTCGCCGCTGCCGTCAGACAAGATCGTTCACATCGATATCGACGATCCGTCGCTCCAGGAGATCGGGCGCTGGCCTTGGCCGCGATCCACGCTGGCCAAGCTGATCGACGAGATGAACACCGCCGGCGCGAAGGTCATCGCGCTGGATATCCTGCTGACGCAGCCGCAACAGATCGAGCCCTTGCTCGACGCCTCGGACAACATCAAGCTGATCGACCACGATCAGATTCTGGCCGACACGATTCGGCGCTGCGGGAATGTGCTCGTGCCGATCACGATCGCATTCCAGCCGCTGCAGTCTCGCACGACAATCCGCGCTGCGATGGTCAAGCTACTCGAAGCTGACCTTGAATTGGAGTCGCCTCAGCTTGAGCTGCAACTCCGCGCACAGAATTTCAACCAATCGGGGCTCCGCGCCACGATCAACGAGAACTTCCTCGACGCTTCTGCTGAAGCGATGTTTGATCGTCTGACGCGCGAACTCTCCACACAGATGATGACCGCCGACGAGGTTCAGAATAAAGTGCTGCCCCAGGCGTCTGTCGCGGACGAAATACTTCCGTTGCGCGTGCTGCTTCAGCGTACGTACCCAACTGTCGTTTCATTTCTGCGATTGCGAAGGTTTGGTCAGCCCGCAACCAACTCGAATATCAGACATCTCCTGCACGGCCGGCCGATGGAGGCGCCGCTGCCATCATTGTGCGACGCGGCGGCTTACACTGGCTACGTTGATCTGCCCAGCAGCGACGACGGCAAGGTGCGCTCGATTCCAATCGTCGCCGACTACCTCGGGCAACTGATGCCGCACATGGTTCTTGCCACCGCGTGCGCGGCGCTCGGCGTGGATACACGGAATCTCAGATACGCGCCGGATGCAGTCACGATCCCTCTGCCGAATGAGCCGCCAATCGTCATCCCCGTTCGAATGATTCGCTCGAAGACATACGGGGAAGCCGGCATGCTTATGGAGTTGCCGTGGTTTGGGACCAGCGACTTCAAGACGATGTTTGATTCGCCGAATCACGTCGAGCAGAAACAGCACGTTGCCATCCGGAACGTCTGGTCCGTCGCGTTGATCGACCAGAGCATCGAGCGTAATCAGCGGATCGTGGATACCGCCATGGCGTCGCTGCTTGGGGTGGCGGTGAGCCCCGCGGACGCTGAGGCGTACCTGAAGATCGCCAGCAAGCTGACGCGCGCCGAGCGCGACACGCGTGTAGAGCAAGCATTGAACGAAGAGACAACCAAGTCGAATTACGAAGCGCTCGCGCAAATGTCCCCCACCGAACAGGCTGCGCTAGGGCCGGTCGAACGGGCGCTGCTCACGTCGTATCGAACGCTGCTGGAAATTCCGCAGCGTGAGCGTGCGCTGCGCGAGCAACAGACGCGCCGACGCGCGGCACTGCGAAAACAGCTTGAAGGCAAGACGCTGATGGTCGGTTGGTCCGCCACCGGCGCGACCGACACATACCCCACCAGCCTGCAAGGCCAGTGGCCCGGCGTGGCAATCATGGGGGCCGCGGTCAACGGAATCCTGACGCGGCACCATTGGACTGCGCAGCCCTGGTGGATCAGCGCCATCGCAACACTGTGCATGGGCACGCTGACGACGCTGGCGGTTGCACGCTTCTCGCCCGTGCCAGCGCTATTGGCCAGCGCGGCACTGCTTGTCGCAAATTGTGCCGTCAACGGACTTCTGCTCTTCGATTTGAACGACCAGCTTCTCCCCGCCGCTGGAACGGTCACCGCCATTGCGCTGTGCTGGTCGGGCCTGACCCTCGCCCGGTTCATCATCGAATCGCGCGAACGCAGGCGAATCACGCAGCGGTTCAGCAACTACGTCGATCCAGCCCTGGTCGATTATGTCATTGAAAACCCCGAGCAGGTGCAGCTCGACGGCAAAGTCCGCGAGATGACGGTTGTGTTCACTGACCTCGCCGGGTTCACGACGATCTCGGAAAAGCTGCGCGAGAAAACGGTTCCGATCCTCAACGAATACATGAGCCTGATGGTGCCGATCATCCGCGAGCACAGCGGGTACTGGGACAAATTCCTCGGCGACGGCATCATGTTTTTCTACAACGGCCTGGCGCCGCTCGCCGACCACGCGATCCGCGCGATCGACACGGCCATGGAGATGCAGCTCGTCACGCAGCGGTTCAACGCGCGACTTCGCGAGCGACAATTGCCGAACGTCGCGATGCGCGCCGGTATCAGCACCGGCGAGATGGTCGTCGGCGACGCCGGCTCGAAGGACGCCGTGCATCGTGCCAACAACTTCACCGTGCTCGGCGACGCCGTGAACCTGGGCGCGCGGCTCGAAGGCGCTAACAAACCGATCGGCACGAAAATCCTGATCAACGGTCGCACGGCCGAGCTGTCGGAAGGCAAATTCCTCCTGCGTCCGATCGGGAACGTCCGCGTCGTCGGCAAGCTGGAAGGCGTGCAACTCTTCGAACCCCTCTGTCGAGTCGAGACGGCCACCGACGACCAGAAGAAGATCGTCGAGTTCGCCACGGCGATCGTCGAAGCCTTCGCCGACGCTGAGTTCGAAAAGTGCTTGTGCGCCGCGAAGAAGATGGAAGAGGAGTTGGGCTCGACGAAGTATTCGCAGTTCTACATGCGGATCGCACGAGAGCACATGGAAAATCCCTCGGCGGATTTTGAGGGACAGGTCGTGTTGAGCGAGAAGTGAGTTCACTCGTGCCGGAAGCAAGATTATCTTGACCCGTTGATCCGATAATCCGATAATGAAAGTATGAAAGTCACGGTTGATTTATCTGCCTCCGAGCTGGATGAAATCCGAATGTATACGGGCGAATCGAAGAAGGGACCGGCTATTCGTAAGATGGTAATTGACGCCTTGATGCTCAAGCGACGCGCACGCCTGAGCCAGAAGTTCATCGCCGGCTCATCGGGAGTCGAGCTTACTGGGTTCGAGGCGGGCCGGGCGCGCGATCGGCAAGCGTCCAAGCGTCGCGAGGGCCAGTGGAGAAAGTGATGCCAACGCTCATCGACACGAGCGTTTGGATCGACTTCACGCGGGCACGCTCGCCGCAATCACTCAAGCAGTTCATCGCTCCCTATATCTTGGATCCGGCGGCGCACTTGGCGGAACCTATTGCATTTGAAGTCCTGCGCCACGCGACTCCTCAGGAAGCGTTGCTGCTGAACCGGGAGTTCGAAACTTTTCCAATGCTCGAGACCCCGGCCGATCTGTGGAGGTCCGCAACACGTCTCGGACAAAGCTGTCGCAAGGCGGGCATCAATGCCGGTTCGCTCGACCTGCTGATCGCCGGGATCGCGCTCGCCCACAACGCAATGCTGATCACCTTTGATGACAATTTTCGCTCGATCGCCAAGACTTGTCACCTTCAAGTTGAGCTCTTGAGCCGGCCGCGCTAGATAATGCCGTTTGCCGCAGCCGGTCAGCGCGCGTGCATGATCTCAACCATGAGGCAGCGGTCTTCGACGTAGTCGATGCCCGCCTCCTCCGCTAATCGTCTCGCTTCGTCGTTGATGATGCCGCTTTGGAGCCACACTCCGCCTGCGTTTGCTTCGATCGCGTCTCTTACGACGTCGGCGCAGAACTCGGCGCGACGGAACACGTCGACGACGTCGACTTCGCCTGGCACGCTCGCGACGCTCGGGTAACAGCGCAAGCCCATCACCTGTTCGTAGTTCGGATTGACGGGCACAACCTCGCGGCCAACCGATCTAAGAAATTCCGCGATGCGGTATGCGGTGCGCGATCGTTTATCGCTCAATCCGACGACGGCGATTCGTTTTCCCCGCAGCATCCGGGCGATCGCGTCGGCCTCCGGATCGTTGCTTCGATTCGAGCTGGGCAGTGGACAGGCATCGTGTGACATGAGCATTCTCTTTCGGCAACAGGCTGTGCTAACATTGTAAGTAGACCATGGCGAAGAAGGATTATTACGAAGTACTTGGTGTCGCGCGCAACGCCGCAGAGGATGAGATCCGCAAGGCGCATCGCAAGCTCGTCCTGAAACATCACCCGGACAGAAATAAGGGCAACAAGCAATCCGAGGAACGCTTCAAAGAAGTTCAGGAAGCGTACGACGTGCTCTCGGATAAACAGAAGCGGCAAAACTACGATCAGTTCGGCCACGCCGGTGTTGGTGCGGGCGGCGGTAGCGCGGGCGAAGGCGTCGATCCGTTCGAACAGTTCCGTCGCGCGCAAGGCGCACGCGGTGGACGCGGCG
Source organism: Phycisphaerae bacterium (assembly GCA_014380825.1). Next base: position 5,194 of record JACMJD010000345.1, read on the forward strand.
GCGGTCAGCAGTATCGCGGCGGACCGGGTGGGCCGGGCGCGACCGTCGAAGAGTTTGATCCACAAGACTTCGGCAACGGCCAATTCTCCGACATCTTCGAACAACTTTTCGGCGGGCGCGGTGGCGCGGCTGCCGCCGGTGGCCGAAGTCGCATGCGGCCCACGCCGGCGCCGGAGCGCGGGTCGGATGTCGAATATCCGGTGACGCTCACCTTCGCGCAAGCGGCACGCGGGACGACACTCTCGCTCAAATCCGATCTGAGCGGTCAGCCGGAAACAATCGAGATCAAAATCCCCGCGGGCGTGAAGGACGGCAGCCGCGTCCGCGTCCGCGGCAAAGGCCAAGGGTCGGCCGGTGGAATGGGCGATCTATTTGTGGTCACGACGATCTCGCCCCACCCATACTTCCGGCGTGATGGCCTGGACATCCTGCTCGATCTCCCACTGAGCATGTACGAAACACTACTCGGCACCAAAGTCACCGTACCGACTCTGGACGGCCCGGTCACGCTAACCATTCCGCCGGGCACCGGCAGTCACGCGAAGCTTCGCATCAAAGAGCGAGGAGTCTTCCGCGGCGACGAGAAAGGCGATCAGTTGGTCATCACCCGAATCATCGTGCCGAAAGATCTGGATGCCGACGACAGGAAGACGATCGAGCAGCTCGCCGCCAAGCATCCGGTCAACGCGCGGGCCGATCTGAAGTGGTGATCCACGGCGGCACAATTACGCTCACTTCGACGGCGCCGTCGTCGGCATCGCGAAACGCTGATCGGGCATATCCGGATTCACTTCGATCTTGTCGATCTTGTAGACGAACTTCTGCGCCGGCGCGTTCGGCGGGTTGATCTCGACGACCGATGTGAACGGGAACATCACGCCGTCGACTTTCTTATAGTCGGACAGTGTCTGCGAGAACGCCCCGCCGGGGCCGTCGCCGGTGATGCGGGATTCGAGGAACGTGTCGACGGCGAGGTAATGATTTCGTACGTCGCCCGTACCGGCGCGGGTGACCTGCACCTTGTAGCAGTCCTTGCCGTC
>JACMJD010000032.1 GCA_014380825.1 Phycisphaerae bacterium
CAAAGCATCCGGCGGCCCTCAACGGCATGGGCCAGCTCGCGCTAACGCGCGGGAAGACGGATGACGCCGAGAAGTGGTTCTTGAAATGCGGCGAGACCGCGCCGGCGGCATGGTATGGCTTGGCGAGGCTCTATCTGGCGCAGGAGAAATTCGAGGACGCCGAGAAGTGGGTGCAGAAGATCATCGATGGCAAACAGACGGGTGGCCAGGACGAGTACGTCCAGCGCATGCTCGCCGCCGCCAAGGCGAAGCATCTCGACGATGACATGAAAGCGCAGCTCGCGCCGCTGCTGGGTTCACCCGTCGCGCAGGATATCCAGCGAGCATTCCGACTTTTGCAGAAGGGCCAGCGCGACGAGGCGAGAGAGATCTTCGAGAAGGCGTTGGAAGAACATCCTGACGATCCGAACGTGCTGAACGGCGTCGGTTGGTTTCGCGTCAACACCGGCGAGGTTCCGGCCGCCCAGCAAATGTTCGAGAAGTGCCTTGAGATTCAGCCTGCCGACATCGGCGCGATGAATGGCTTGGCGAATTGCTTCAAGCAGCAGGGGCGCGTCGACGAGGCGATCGAGCTGTGGAAGCAGATGTTGGAAAAATACCCCAGTGCCAACAGCATGGGCTGGATCTTGGCTGAGACATACATGGAACGAAACGAGTTTGAGAAGGCGTTGCCGATCTGGGAAAAGCTAGCAAAAGAACAACCCGAAAACGAGGCAGTCAAAGCCGGTCTAGCGAAAGCGCGAGAGGGCGCGAAGAAGTAACAGCTGGCAACTGGCAACTCAATTACTTGTCCCGCTCCTCCTCCTTCGTTGGTGACACCTTCGACGACTTCGATTCGACGATCGCCGTATCGGCTTGATCCGCTAGCTCGCGTAAGCGCTCGGTCATCTCGCGCATGCGCTGTTCTGCTTCGCGGACCACGCTCTGCGCGTCTTCGCCGCGGCGTTGCAGGTCTTCGAGTTGGTTGAGCGAATCCACCAGTGTTCGCATTTTCTGCAAGCGCGCCGACACCTGCTCCAGCCGCGCGAGCATTTCGTTTTCATCGACTGACAGCGACATCAGCTCGCGGTTCCACGATGAGACGATATCCGCCCCCGCGCGCTCGGCCGCTTCCTGGCGGCGTTCCAGCAGCCCGACTCTTGCATGGGCGAGTTCCGCTTCGGCGTCGGCGACCTCCTCCTTCGACGCCTGGCCCGCCTCGGCCAGTTCGCGCTTTCGCTTCAGCGCCATCTCTCGCGCTTCGACGATCTTCTCGAGCTCGGTCACCACCGCATCTTCCTTCACGCGCTGCTCCAGGTCCTTCTTCGATTCCGCAAGCGCCTTGGTGAGCGCCGTCCGCCGCGCCAGCTTGGCGGCCTGTTCGATCTCCAGCCGCATGTGTTCTTCGTCGAGCTGCGTGACCGCGTTCATCAGGTTCTGCGGCGAGACGTCCACGCGGCCGCTCGCGTCGCGCAGCTTCTTCTCCACTTCGCGCACCTGGGCAATGGTCGATTGACAACGTTGCTCAGCCTCGGCCACGTTCGCGCGGCCAGCCTGGATGCGCCGGTCGATGCCGGTTGTTCGCGTGTTGTCGAGATATTTCAACAGGTCGCGCGAGATGCGATCGAGATATTCGCGAGCCGCCGGCCGGGTGTTGGCGGTTTCGGGCAGGTCGACCGTGAGCGTCAACTGCATCGTCGGCCCGCGGCTTTCAGTCTTCAGGGCGAAGAACTGCGGCAACTGCTCGCGCGGCAGCCCGACCATGGTCTGCGCAAGCTGGCCGGCCGTGTTGTCGACGAAAGTTGAGACCTCGTCGAGATTCGGCAAGCCCGTTTCGCGGGTCACTTCGATCGTGCATTCGGCGTATCGCGTGTTCGACGGCGCGGGCTGGGACGGATCAGGCAAGGCGACCTGGGCGCGCGCCTGAACTTCATTCGGTGGTGTCTGCTTCTCTTGCGGGGGGTTCTGTTTCTGCGCCCAACCACTGGGCGCAATGCAGCCGGCCAGGCCGGTGACCATCACTATTCGTACGACGAGAGATTTCATGTTCATGTCCTGTTCTTCGATTGTTCAAGCCGCTCGCGAGCGACCTGCGTCGCGGCGGTGCCCGGGAAAAGGCTGATCAAATCGTGATATCGATCGTTCGCCAGATCCGCACGGCCAGCCTCGCGAAGTTGATCCGCAGCTTGCAGGATGATCGCGGCAGCGCGCTCCCGTTCCTGCTCCAGCTCGAAGCTCATATCGCGCCGCAGTTTCAGTTTTGACTTGTTCACCTTCGCCGCAGGCTTCATCGATCGCTCGACGGCCTGCACGACTTCCATTCGATCGGCCGCTTCCCCATCCAGTCGATCTGCCTCGTTCCGCAGCGCCGATATAGTGTTTTGCTTGCTCTTTTGATCGCGTTCGACGTTCCGCCAGCCAATCATGGCGATCGAGCCGACGACGATCACCAACGCGAGCGACGCGCTGATTACCACTCGCATTTGCTGTTGACGCTCGCGACGAATCGAACGTGCCGCCAGCGCAATCGACGTCGCATCCGCGATCGCAAGCGGCGGGGCGCCTGTTTCAGCGGCGCGAAGAAGTTGTGCTAGGCGTTGATCGTTCATGGCTGTTCGTCCGAAAAATCCTTCAACAGCAGTGCCAACCGATGTCGTGCTCGATGCAGCCGCACTTCGATCGCGTTGTAAGATCGACCAAGCATCTCGGCGATCTGTTTCACGCTTTGTTCCTCCAGGTAGAACAGCACGATTACTTCACGATCATCCTGCTTTAATTGCGACACGGCTTGACGCACGCGTTGCGACGTTTCATCGCGATCGAGCGCGCTTGCATCCGATTCGAAGCGTTCGCGCTGAAATCCGATCCATCGCCGCCACGATTGACGACGCCGCAAACGGCTGCGGCACTGATTGACGGCGATCGCGCTGAGCCACGTCCACAAGCTCGCGTCGCCACGAAAACACCGTTGACGTTTGAGCACGGCCACGAACACTTCCTGCACGATGTCGTCGGTGTCGCCGCTCCAACCAATAAGGCGGTGAACAAGCCGCGCGATGCGTGGCGAGAACTCCGCGACGACGTCGTCAAATGCCGACGCCTCGCCGGACGCGAAGCGATGCGCCAGCGACTGCGGGGGACTGTCGGTCGCAGAGGCATCGATCACCGTCAAACGCTGCTCCGTCCCATCCTTGTTCAAAACCGTTAGTCGCGACCGGCGGGCTGACCTTACAGCGGACGGTGGGGGGCGATGGTTTCGGGTCGCTTCCATTGCCGCAGCCTGATTGTCGCCGCAAAATGGCGAAAATCACTCGATTTTTGTTTTAACGATTCGGGCGTTTCCTCCGTCACACCTTTGAGAACCGTGGCGTGCAAATGGGAGCAGGCGACGACAGAACGGCGTTCGACCGGCTGATCGTCGAAGCAATCCCGGCGATGCTGCGCTTCGCGACGCGCCTGTGCGGCAACGCATCCGACGCCGAAGATATCGTGCAAGAAGCGCTGCTGCGTGCCGCGCGGAACTGGCGCTCGTTTCGCGGTGACGCGAAGATTTCGACCTGGCTTTTTCGAATCGTGATCAACGCGTTTCGCGACCAGCCTGTACGCGGTGCGAACGGGATCGAGCAAGACGTTGCGGTGTCGGATATCGGACACGGGCGTGCAGAGGCGGAGGAGTTTGGCGCGATCGTCGTCAGGCACGTATCCAATCTTCCGCCGCGACAACGCGAAGTGTTGGTGTTGATCGCATTCGAACAACTATCGACGGCGAATGCCGCGGCCGTGCTGGGAATCAGCGAACAAAGCGTGCGAACGAATCTTCATATCGCCCGCGAACGAATGCGCGAAAACCTGGCGAAGTACATGAACGAGAACGTCCGTGAGCGATGACCGGCCAACAACTTTGAACGACGCGAGCGATCCGCTTGATGCGATGCTCGCGCAAGCGCGATGGCCTGAAGCGAAACTCGATGCACGCGCGCGATTGACGGATGCGTATCGCGAGGCGCGATCGGTCGAGCGAAGCCGAATCATGTTTCTTCGCACCGCCGTTGCGCTGGCGGCGAGCGTGATGATCGTAATCGGCGTGTCGCGTTTTGCCGGCGTGCGTCATCCGCCCCCTGGTGTCCGCCAGCCGGTTCAAGTCGTTGTTCACGAACGGGCCGTGCCGATCGGTCGGCCGCCAACGCAGTTGGAGTCGGCGATCATTGCGTCCAAGTTAAAGCAGGAGATAAAGACGCGGCCGGCGATGGTACAGGCCAAAATCAAACTGCCGATCAAACCGCCGGAAGTCACAAAACCGCCGGTAAATGTGGATGTTTCTGCAATTGCACGCGAGCTGAGTCGGACGGATATCGCAACGGAACGCCGCCAGATTTTGCTCGTGCAATTGTTGCGTGAAGCGTCAATCGACGCAGTTCGTGTTTACCTCGACTCGGTGGCCAAGGGACCGACGCGCGATGTATCTCTAGCTGCGCTGGATGGCGTGAGCAATCCGCCGGTCGATCAGTTTATGGTCGCGCTCCGCGATCCGCTGGTGGATCGGCGCATCGCTGCCGCCCGCGCGCTCGGATACATCGACGGCCCCGTGCTGACGGCGCGATTGATCAAGATGGCGGAGGCGGATCAGTCTCGTCGAGAGGTGATGGTCGCGCTGGCGTGTAGTCGGGGAGACGCCGCCCGGACGTTTCTGGATCGCGCTTCCGCATCAGGGTCGATGGTTGGTCTGGCGCGATCGGTACGCGTTCAGTTCGACGTTCGATAGCAATATGAAAAGGAGTTGATCGATGAAAAAGAATCTCGCGGTTATCGGGTTGATCATCTGTTCACTCTTCGCGGCGGGCTTCGCTCAGGACGATGCGGCGCCGGCGACGAAGCGCGCGGATCGCCCACCCACGCGGATGCTCGTTTATGACATTCGCGGTTTGCTGCAAGGCGTGAAGGCGCCGCGCGGCGAAATGTTGGGCGGCGCCGACAAGTTGCCAGAGATGATCAACGCCTACATCAAGCTGATCGAAGACGCCGTGAATTCTGACACGTGGCGAGACAACGGCGGCGATCTCGGGATGATTCGTGAGCTCAATGGTCTGCTCGTTGTGACGCAGACCGATGACGCGCATCGGCAGATCGACGAACTGCTGAATCAGTTGACCGACAAGCAGGCGCGACTCGTGCGTGTTCGCGCGCATTGGATCATGGGGACGCCAGATCAGCTTCAATTCGGCGACAAGGGGGACGCTGCGACACGGCAGATCGATCCGAACGTGCTGAACAAACTGCCGAAGGACGTCGTGCATCATCGCGCCGAAACCGTGTGCTTCAGCGGCCAAACGGTGTCGCTGCAATCGGGTGGGTTGCATGGCTATGTGAGCAAGCTCAGTCCAGTCGTCGGGACGCAATCAGTTGGGTATGACGCGACGATGGAAATGGGCGAAGACGGGGCAGAGCTTGAGGTCACTCCCGCCATGCAAACGGATGGGAAGTCGGCGTGGCTAGATCTAGAGAGCCGGGTCACGCATTGGATCAAGCCGCAGGCGATCGACATGAAGCTGGTTTCAGCGTCAACAACCCGGCCAGTGCAACTTGGCGGCGAAACCGTGATGGAGCGGCCGAACATCAGCGCGCAGACGCTGCGTACGTCGCTGCGCGTGCCGGTGGGGAAGGCGGTGGTGGTCGGGGGGATGACCGTTGATCCCGGTTTACAGTCGCCAAATGGGCCTCAGATGATGTTGATTATCGAGGTATTTGTGGATTGAACACGTTGTCCACAGGCTCGTAATACTTCAGAAGGCCTGGTTAGCCGGGCCTTTTTCGCGTCTTTGCGCGAAGCTAAAAAATTCCAGGCGCAGGGCTTGACCGGCCGAATCAGAGTCGTATACTCCGCCGCCTCAGTTGAAGACAGGCAGTTGGTTGCGCCTGAAACGCGAGTGACGCCTGACAAAGACCGCAAGAGGAAAGAGAGCTTGATCAGACACACGCATTTATCTCGCCGAAGTCACTTGTAAGTGTTCCCTTGAAAAACCAAGGTCGCTGGCAAGTGCCGGTGATGCGACGAATTTTAGACAAGAGCTTGTCGCTGGTTTGCTGTCGAGTTTTGCGTGTGTCGTGCGAGGTTGAAGTTTGAACTTGGATCAGTCTGCCGCGCGTTACAAAGCGGCACACTGATCCGCGTTTAAGCGGAAAAGTCGGTGAAAAACAAATTGAGAGTGGCCTGTGATTCGTCACGGGAAACGTTCGAGGAGTTTGATCTGATTGCTCTTTGACAAGTGAATATGTG
>JACMJD010000346.1 GCA_014380825.1 Phycisphaerae bacterium
CCGACAGCCCGAACAGGATCGACGATTGGCCGGTGACTCGGTCGGCGGTCGCCGAGCAGTGCATCGACAGCACGCCGCGCTTCGGCATCAGGTAGTTCATGATCGTGAAGATTCCCTTCTTCATCTCCCCGGCGTATTCGGTGCCGAGGATCACGACTTCGCCGTTCTCGAAACTGACATCGACGCTGGTGGTGGAGGTCATGCCGGTAGTGAAGCGGTTCGCGGGGAAACGGCCGGCGTTGTAGATCACGAAGTCGGGCGAGCCGAAGTTTGCCAACTGCTCGTCCGTCGGCCGGATCAGCATCTGGTGCATGAACAGCGCGTGGTACGGCCGTGAACAGATGACTCGCACCTTGATCTGGTACTGCGGATCCCAGCCAGCATACGCATCGACGACGTACAGCCGGTCGCGCGTGTTGAGGTAGTCCTTCGCCCGCTCGCGATTGATGGCGAACGTGACTTCATCGAGCGGGAAGTTGACCGGCCCCCACCAGATGTCTGCGGCCGAGGCGGCATTTTTGACGAGCCGCTTGTCCTGCGGAGAACGACCCGTCTTCTCGCCCGAATACGCGATGAGCGCCCCCGTGTCGGAGATCGTGGTGCCTGGCTCAAACCGGATGGCTTCCTCGTACAGTTTGGACGGATCGGCGTTGCGCAGAATCATCGGCGCGCTGAGGCCATGAACGGACAAATCGAAATTCGACATGAGTCTCTCCAAAACTCGAAAGGCAGCGTTGAGTAGTGAGCGCGGTTAACTGCGCCTAGAATGCCCGCCTCGTTTCGCGAACTCAAGACGCACGGCCATTTCGGCCTCCGTCTTGCTTAGTTCTACAGTGACGGATCGGAGTAAAGGATTAGTGCAAAGTGAAAAGTGATGAGTGCAAAGTGAAAAGTGGAAGCGAAACAGAAACTCTTCCAAACGCGAATTGTTGCCAGGATCGGTTGCCCGACCGTCGTCGCAGTACGCCAGACGACCGGCGGCAAGGCCTTACATTTTGCATTTTGCACTTGTCACTTCTCACTTTGCACTCATCGGGTTGAGAACCATCACACAAACACTCCAAGGCCAACCTGACCCATGCTGACCTTTCTTCAACGACACGCGACGTGGCTCAAGTGGTTGCTGGCCATCGGTCTGATGACCGCGCTCTTCTGGTTCCATCGCAAGGGGCTGGCCGAGCTGAGTACGCGCGAGATCGGCTGGTCGTTTTTTGGCGCGGCGATTGTCGTGCGACTCGTTTCGCTCGGGCTGACGTTTCTGCGGTGGAGGATGCTCGTCACCGGAATCGGTTTGCCGTTTCGGGTGCGCGATGCATTTCGGCTGGGGCTGCTCGGCGAGGCTTGCAACCTGCTGGGACCGGGTTCGGCGGGAGGTGATCTGCTCAAGGCTGTCTGGCTGGCGAAGGATTATCCGGGACGTCGGGCCTCGGCGGCGGCGACGGTGTTGCTCGATCGAGTACTCGGGTTGTGGTCGCTGTTCGTGGTGGGGGCGCTGGCCACGCTGATCCCCTCGGCGACGACGCTTGGTCCCGAGATGCAGTGGGCCATCTGGACCTTGTGGAGCGGTGCCGTGGGAGGGCTGGTCGGGATCGGCTCGTTGCTGGTGCCCGCCGTCACGCACTCGCGGCTGATGCACTGGTTGACGACGTGGCGCGGAGTCGGCCGGATCGTGCGCGAGTTGATGGACTCGATCACCCTCTATCAGCAGCGGCCGCTCGCGATCGTGTTGGCCGCCGCGCTGAGTATCAGCGTTCACGTCGGCTTTCTCAGTTCGTTCGCGCTGTGTGCGGTGGCGCTGAACGGCGACCGGCCGATCCCTAGCTATGTCGATCATCTGGTCGGCCTGCCACTGCCCGAAGCTCTCGCCTCAATCGTCCCGACACCCAACGGCGTCGGCGCCCTGGAGTGGGCCGTCACGTGGTTCTACCGGCAGCACCAACAGACAATCGATCCCGACAGTTCGCCAGAACAACTGGAAGCCGCTCAAACCAACGGACTGTTCACGGCACTCGCCTACCGCGCCACGATCTTGATCGGAGGAGTGATCGGCCTGCTCTACTACTTCTCAGCACGGCGGAATGTGAGCGAGCACCTGCCGAATTTGTAGGGCCGGTTCCACCGGCCGGATCGAGTATCGAAGTTTGGGACACAAACCAAAGGCCGGTAGAACCGGCCCTACGCCTGACCCCGGTGCGTTCCCCGGCTCAAACGAAAAGGCCCGGCTTCGTGAGAAGCCGGGCCTCGATCAAGCGGTCAAACTGTGGCCCCTCCCACGAGGCCATCGATCACGGGAAGATCGACCAACCCCACGGCATGTTGTCGATGAAGAATGGAGCCACACCACCGTTGGGCGCCCCGAGCGGATCGCCGTTGGCATCGTTGAAGTCCACATACGGATTGTTGTCCAACAGGAAGTCCGAGGTTGGAGTCGGCAACCCGAACGAATTGCCGCCGGTCAGATTGACGCGGAAGGTGCTCTGGCCCATACCGGAGAACAGGAACGCCCCGCCATTGGCAGCCGTGGGAATGTTGGGCGGGAGCTGCGTACCGCCAGGCGCCACGTCGCGCGCCGCCAGACGCTGGGCATTTCGCGGACGCGCTCCACTGCCAAACGGTCCATCGTCATCGCCACCAAGGAGCGGCGCATCCGTGGCGGTGTCCTGCGACTGAGTCCGCGACTTGAAGACGGCTTCATCGTTGTTGTAGAAGGCCCCTTGTCGTGTCGCGTCGAGTTCGTCACCCACGTTGCCGTTGAAGATCAGGTCCAGCCGGGCCAGCGGATCGCTCTGAAAGCCGGTGGGGTTGAACGTGTCGTTGGTATTGTCGCGCACGGCGGTATCCTGGTCGTCCCACGTGCCGCCGGTCGTATTCGGGTTGACGGTGGACCGGAACGACTCGAAGACCACGTCCGCCCCCGCGTTACCGCCAAAGCTGTTGTCGGTGACGGTGGCCACCACGCCGTCGAGGGTGTCGCTGGCGAAGAAGCCCGGAGTCGTGAAGCCCAGACCGCCAAAGCTCGTGCCGACGCGCATCACGAAGCCCGCGCCGCCGATGTTGCCGACCGCCTGGCCGTTGTTGTTGATGATGTTGTTGGTCATGTTGAATATCAGGCCGGGACGCGAATTGACGGCCCCGCCGTTGGCCAGGGCGAGACTGGCCTGGTTGTCGCGGAAGGCGGCGGTGCGCTGGGCGGCATCGCTGGAGAACACGACGTACACACCCTCACCGTTGAACACGCTCAACCGACCGTTTCGCAACACCTGCGTGTTGTCGATGTTGACCGTGCTAACTGTCGGGTTACTCGTGGCGACGATGATGTCGATGCCGCGGAAGAAGTTGTCGGTGATCAGGTTCGTCCCCACTCCCGTGCCGTTGATGGTGAGGTCTGAACTTCCACCCTCCGCAAACTCGAAACCGTCGCGCTGGTTGCGTTGGATCAGGTTGTCGGTGAACGTGTACAACGAAACTCCCGTGCTGTTGATCTCGACGCCGTCACCCAGGTTGTCGCTGATCGTCGAGTTCGAGACGTTGACGATGTTGCCGCCGGACGAGTTGATGTTGATGCCCGCCAGATTGTCCCCGGTCCCCTCGGTGTTGTTGCCCGTAATCGTCGCGTTGACGACGTTGAGCGTTCCCGGAGCAAAGTTGATCTCGATGCCGTCGCCCGTGTTGTTCTGGATCGTGTTCCCGGCGGCGAGCGTGCCGAGCGTGATGTTGTGAACGCCGCTGATGTCGATACCCGCATCGGCGTTCCCTGTGCCGTTGTTCGAGATCACGTTGAGCGTCCACGGCCCCAGCCCGCTCGTCACACTTCCGACGTCACCCGCCACGGTCGTGGTGGAGATGTGGATGCCGTCGTCCAAGTTGCCCGTGATGGTGTTGCTCGTCAGGATCGTGCTGAGCGTGGCATCGAACTGCGCGTCGAGCGCGATGCCGTTGTTGTTGTTGTCGATCACCTGATTGCCGGTGATCGTGTAGTCGTCGGTGAGCAGGGCAAATCGGGCCGAGAGGTTGATGCCGTCCGCATTTTCCTGGAACG
>JACMJD010000347.1 GCA_014380825.1 Phycisphaerae bacterium
CCGCGAGATCCGCGAAGCGATGGACAAGACTAGTTCGGTCACACCCATCGCCGCCGGCGCGATCAAAGGTCGCATCGGCCGGCTTACCAGCGCCGCGGCGCTGCGCGTCACGCTCCTGGCACTGCTCGCGAAAACCGACCGCAAGCGATCGCTGTACGGCGAAGGGATCGAACGCATGTGCGCCCTTGCGCTGGCGTGGTTCGATCGTGCGGGGATTCTCAAGACGACCGACTCCGAGCGACGCGTTCAACTCGCGTGGTCGAGTCCGATCCCGATTGACTATGGGGAGCGCCTCGCGGATGCCGAAGCGAAGTTGCGCATTGGGGTGTCGCGCGAGGTTGTGTTGCGCGAACTGGGTTATTGATCGCGCACGCGCGCCTCCGCGCCGCGAGCAAGCTCGCGGGCTACACGAATTCAATCCTGCATTTTTCATTCTGCATTCTTCATTTCCTCAGAAAGGAGGACCCCAATGTCTGATGGTTCCGATTCAAGTTCGTCGAACGATTCGGTTGCGATCGAGTCACCACCACCGTCGGCGCAACCTGCGACGCAGCATGAAGACGACCCGCGCGCTCGACTGCATCGGCTCGCGATGCAACTGATCCGCACGCAGAACCGTCGTCTGCTCGTCGAATTCCTGACGCTTCGCCGCGCGATGCGGTGAGTCATTCGTCTTTTTCATCCTTCATCCTTCATCCCTCATCCTTTAGGAGACCTCATGCCTTTCACAGGAAAAGCCACGTACACCGCCGGCGCGACACTGCCGGAAATCGCTGAAGATGTTGCGGATCTGGTTGCCATCAACTCACCGCACGAAACGCCGCTGCTGGATGCCCTGGGCGACGGCGCTCGCGCCGCGCGATCGACCGTTCATGAATGGCTCGAAGACACGCTGCTGCCCAACACCGATGAATGCCAGTCGTTCAACAACACGACGAAGATTATGACCGTGACCGACACGACGACGTTCCGCGTGGGCGATCAGATCATGCTCGCCGACGAGACTGAAGTGCTGCTGGTCGACATCGTGAACAACGACGGCACGATCCACGTCGTTCGTGAGTACGGCGGCACGGCCGCAGGCTCGATCGACGACGGCGCGCCCATCCGCGTGATCGGCAACGCCGCGCTGGAAGGCGGCGATGCGCCCGCGCCGCGCTTCACCACGCGCACGCGGCAGAACAACGTCACGCAGATCTTCTCCGCTGCCGTCGAAGTCAGCGGATCGGAGCTGGCGGTTCGTCAGCTTGGGGTGCGCGACGAGCTGGATTACCAGAAGAATCAGCGGCTTCGCGAGCTGATGCGCGATCTGGAAAACTGCGTGATCAACGGCGTGATGCCCGTCGCCAACTCGCCGGGCAGCAGCACGGTTCGCCGGACGATGCGCGGCATCTCGTCGTTCATCGCCACCAACCGCTTCGCGCCGGGATCGGGAATTCCGGCGGGCACGACGCTTACCGAAGCGCAGCTCAATGCAGCACTGCGCGAGATCTGGAAGACCAGCAGCGGCAACGTCGACCTGATCGTGGTCGGCGGGCCGGAGAAGCGCGCGATCAACTCGTTCATCACGTCGTCGCGACGCTTCAGCGCCGAAACCGAAACGTTCAAGGACGCCGTCAGCGTCTACGAAAGCGACTTCGGCGTGTGCCGCGTGGTGCTCAGCCGCTGGGTGTCGCCGGGTACGGTGCTGCTACTCGATAGCAGCCGCATCGAAGTGATGCCGCTTTCCGGCCGAAGCTTCCACTTCAAACCGCTGGCAAGCACCGGCGATCGCGAAGCGGGCCAGCTCATCGGCGAATACACGCTGGAGTTCCGGAACGAATCTGCGCACGGCGTGATCTCGGGATTCGAAGCGTGATCATGGCGCGGTCATGACACGGTGACAACGCGACAAGGTGAGGGGTGAAAGAGACCCAGCCTTGTTCCCTTCACCTTGTCACCCCTTCACGCCCTGTCACCTTGTCATCGATCACTCGGAGAAGACATGCCAACCACAACCACGCCATTCTGCACCGATGTCGACCTGCTGAATTGGGAGCCCAACATCTTTCGGGATGCGCCGTTCGCATCGCAGACCTTACTCGCCGGTACTGGCACGTTGTCGGGAACGGAATTCACGATCGGCACCGGATCGTTCGAAGACGCCGGCATCGACGCCAACCATGTAATCGTCCTGGGCGGCGATGCAGACGGCTGCTTTCCGATCGCATCGGTTGACGCAACTCAGGCGATCACCGTCCGCGTGATGAATGAAGGGCCGGAGAATCGCGCCCCCAACGCGACCGGATCGCTGCCGTTCGTCGTGCGCACGTTCTGGCCGCAACGGATGATCGTCAGTGAACTCATCGCGCAGGCTGCGGGCGTGGGCGCATCAACCGACAACGCGTCGGCGACGATCCTGAATCCCGAAGTGCTCAGCCGCGCCTGCGCGCTGGGCACGCTCCAGATGATCTACTCCGCGCTCGCCGCCGCCGCGGAAGTTGCGGGGGGGGGCAACCGCGCGGCGCTTTCCGCGCGGTTTTCTCGTCGCGGGTGGCGCGGCGCTAGGGCCGCCGTCGATCTGGCCGGCGACGGCCGGGCTGATGCCCATCGCATGCTCAATGTTCTGAATTTCCAACGAGCATAACGCGGAGGATCGACCATGAACTTCGCCGCCCTTCTCGCGCAATCGACCACGCCTGGCTTCGAAC
>JACMJD010000348.1 GCA_014380825.1 Phycisphaerae bacterium
AAGCTCGAAGAGGCCGCCGACGCGCAGGCGAAGCTCGCCGATCGCACGGGCAAGGCGATGGACGACATGCAGAAGATGGCCGAGCAGATGAAGCGCTCGGATCCATCGGCGGCCGAGGCGATGGAGAAGGCGGCGCAGACCGCCAAGCAGCAGAACGTTCAGAAGCAGCAGCAGCAGGCGGCGCAGAACGCAAAGCAGAATCAGCAAGCGCCGGCGCAAAGTGCGCAGCGACAGGCGGAGCTGGGCCTGGAGATGATGCTCAATCAGCTTCGCGAGGCCGAGCGAAATCGGCTGGCGGAGCTGTCGAAGAAGCTCGAGGAATTGCAGAAGCAGATCGCGAATCTCATTCGCCGCCAGAGCGGTCACAATCTTGATAATCTCACCGTTCAAGGTCCCGAGGCGCTCGCGAAGATCGGCAACGATCTGCTCGGCGGCCTGTTCGCCAAGAGCCAGCGCGATCCGAAGCAGCCACCCGCGCCGCCGGCGGTTCCGCAGCTCGGCCAAAGTCAGGAACAAACGGAGCGCAACACGCGCGATATCGCAAAGTCCGCTGAAGGAATGCCGAATGGCGCCGAGCCCGCATCGCACCTGGTGCGTGCGGCCGGGAAGATGGAACGGGCGAACTTCTCACTGCGCGACAGCAAGTTGCCGGAGGCGTACGACCCTTCGCAGGTTGAGGCGCTGGTGGCGCTCGAGCAGGCGAAAAAGTTAGTCGACGAGCAGAAGGACAAGGTCGATGAGCAGATCGCCGACAGCGATCGCGAAGCGGTGCGGGCGAAATATGTGAAGATCAAGGAAGATCAGGAAAAGCTGAACGCGGACACGACGCGCATCGATCAATCGAAGGACGCCGCGAATGGCCAAGTCCCGCGCGCCGAGGCGATTCGTCTTGGGCAGCTTCCGGGCGAACAGGGAAAACTCGCGGATCGCGTCAGTTCGATCGATAAGGATCTGGCTGAGGTTGGTTCGATCGTTTATGTCTGGGCGAATAAGGACATCAGCGCCTCGATGAACGGCGTGAAGACCGACCTGGGCAAGCCCGACACTGGCGCGCCGATTCAGGATCAGCAGAAGCGCATCGTCGCGCAGCTCGATGCGATGATTCGGAATCTCGCGATCAAGCCGAAGGAAAGTAAGTTCGCGCAGGATTCGCAAGGCGGCGGACAAGGTCAGCAGGGCGGGCCGAAACTTCCGACGGAAGCAGAGCTGAGATTGCTGAAAGATCTTCAGACCGTCGTCAACGATGACACGACGGCCATCGATGCCAAGCCCGACAAGCAGGCCGAGAAGCCGAAGCTTCAGGCTCTTGGAAATCGCCAGGGCGATCTGCGCGGCCTGCTCGACAAGCTGCTCCAGGAATCATCCAAAGGCGAAACCAAACTCGGCCCTGAGCCGGACAAGGCATCGCAGTTGCCGGAAGAAGCGCAAGAAGGCGATATCGAAAATCAGGAACTCGATCAGAATCTGCTGAATGACAAGCCGGAAGTCGAAGGCCAGGAAAAGCAGGCGATGCTCGTCGGCGATCGCATGGCGCGATCGCGTCAGCGGCTGGCGCTGAACAACGATCCGGGCAAAGTCACGCAGATGATCCAGAAACGCATCGTGATCGACCTGGATAACCTGATCGAACAGGCGCGCCAACAACAGGCGCAGACGCGCAATCAGAAACCCAACAACAGCCCCGGCGAAAAGATGCCCGCGCCTGGCGAAAACGGAAAGCAGCCGGCGAATTCCAAGCCGCAAACCGCGCAGAATAAAACCAACGCGAGTAATCCGGCCGCCGAAAGCATGCCGGGCGTTGACTCGCAGAAGCCCGAGACGGACGTGACGAAAAACATCAAGGAAGAGTTGGCCGAGTGGGGCGCGCTGACGCCGCGGCAACGTGAAGCGATCCTGCAAGGCGGCGACGATCAGGTGCTGGGTGAATATCGCAAGCTGGTGGACGACTACTGGCGAGCGCTGTCGACGAAGGCGAAGGATCGGTAAAGAACAGTTCGCCACAGAGGCACAGAGAGCACCGAGAAAGCAAAATCCAAACGGTATTTCTCTGTGCTCTCTGTGCCTCTGTGGCAAAACTATTCTGAATTGAATTTGTTATGCGACGATTGATCCCGACATTTCTAACAATCTCATTCGCGATCGCACCCGCCTTCGCCGCGCCCGTGAAGTCGGATCGGCTCGCACCGCAACCGAACCAGGTTCGCGGCGATGAGATCACGCCCGAGCAGCAGAAGTCCGTCGATCGAGGATTGGACTGGCTCGCCAGGCAGCAGAAAGCGGACGGAAGTTTCGGCGGCGAAGGCATGGCGCCCAACGCCGCAATCACCGCGCTGGCGGGGCTAGCGTTCATGCAGAACGGCAATCTGCCCGGCCGCGGAAAGTATGGCGAGCAGGTCACTCGGTGTCTCGATTTCATTCTCAACAGTTGCCAGGAATCCGGTTTGATCGCCGCCGACCAGACTCAAGGGCCGATGTATGGACACGGATTTGCGACGCTGTTTCTCGGCGAAGTTTACGGGATGACCGGCGATGAGCGGGTGAAGGAAAAACTTCAGCGCGCCATTCGTTTGATCCAGAAAACGCAGAACCGCGAGGGCGGCTGGCGATATCAGCCGGCGCCGCTTGATGCGGATATCTCGGTCACGATCTGTCAGATCATGGCCCTGCGGGCGGCGCGCGATGGCGGGATCAAGGTCGAGAAGGAGGTGGTCGACAACGCCGTCAAGTACGTCCGCATGTGTCAGAACCCCGACGGCGGATTCAGCTACATGGCCCGACAGGCAGGCGCGGGCAACAGCGGGTTCGCGCGATCGGCGGCGGGCGTGTCGTCGCTCTACTACGCCGGCATCTTCGAAGGCGACGAGCTCACCAAGGGCCTGAAGTACATGATGAACTTCATTCCCTCGCACGGCGGCGCGCTGGGCGGCCCCGAAATCGACGGCCACTATTGGTACGGCCACTACTACGCTGTGCAGGCGATGTTCCTCGCCGGCGGCGATTGGTGGGCAAAGTGGTATCCGGCCGTGCGCGACCAGATCATCAGCAAGCAGGACAAACAGCAGGGCTGCTGGAGCGGCGATTTCTCGAATGAATACGCGACGTCGATGGCGCTGATCATATTGCAGATGCCGAATCGCTACCTGCCGGTGTACACGGGGAAGGGGCCGGGATCGTGAAGCGAATTCAGGCTCTTGCTCTCGTCGTTGCAGTTCTATTTTGCTCGGTCGCGCGCGCGGTCGAGCCGCCGGATCTATGGACGCTTACCACTTCTGATTTCAAGAATGAACGCGTTCGCCTGCGCGACTTCACCGAGCGCGGCGTGGATGTCGCGCCGATTGCCGGCGGGGATGTTCGGCACGTCGCGCGCGATCAATTCCTCGAGCTTCAGCGCGGGATTTCTGTCGCGCCTTCAAACCCCGGGCGCTTCATCGCACATCTGATTGACGGGGACCGTTTTAGCGGCGACCCCGTCGGCACGGCGGGCGAGACCGTCAACTGGAACAGCCGGGCGCTGGGCGAGATCAAGCTGTCGATGCGTAACCTCCACGCGATCGCCCGGGCGGACGCCGCGGTCGATCTGTCGACCACCGTGCCACGCGGTGAAGACGTCATCCTGCTTTCCAACGGCGACAGCGTGCGCGGCGTGATCGCGTCAATCTCAGCGTCAGCCGCCTCGGTCCAGCCAAGCACCGGCGGCGATGCGACGAACGTGCCGCTGGATTCGATCTCCGCGATGTTGTTCGCCAGCACGGCAGCGCCGGCGACGAATCCTGCCGCTGTCAACCAATCGGCAAGCTTCCGCGTGACACTGGCGGACGGCACTGCGCTGAGCGTCTCCAATCCGTCAGTTCAAGACGGCGCGCTCAAGCTCGATTCGCGCACCGGCGCGGTCGCCTCGGTACCGCTCGCGACCGTCGTATCGATCGAACAGATTAATGGCCCGGTGATCTGGCTGTCGTCGCTGGCGCCAAGCGAAAATGTCCAAACCCCGTACCTCGATCTAAGCTGGCCAGCGCGGATGAACGCGACTGTCAGTGGCGATCCGATCCGCGCTAATGGGCGCATTATCGCCCATGGGATCGGCGTACATTCGTACTCGCGCATCTCCTGGCCGATCGATCCATCCGTGCTCGCCTTCCGCACGCAATATACGATCGACGGCGATCAGCCGTACGGCGATGTCACCGTTCGAATCAAGCTGGACGGAAAACTGGTGCACGAACTGCCCTCGCTCCGCGCGGGCGTGACATCGCCGGTCATCGCGATCGAAACGAATCGCGCGCGAACGATTACGCTGGAAGTCGATTACGGCGCGAATGCAGATGTGCAGGACCGAGTGAACTGGATCGAACCGGCGTTGCTGCGATACAAGCCTGTTCCGTCAACACAGCCCACAACTCAGAAAACTGAATAACCACCAAGACACCAAGAACACCAAGAATTCA
>JACMJD010000349.1 GCA_014380825.1 Phycisphaerae bacterium
AATCCCGATCACGATGATGAATGCCAGTCCGACCAGTAATCCGATTTTCGTCTCGCGCGTCATAGGGCCTCCTTGCGGAGGAAATTCGAAATCCAAAATTCGAAATCCGAAGCAAGCTCAAAATTCAAATGACTAAATTTCTTCTTCGGTCATTCGTGCTTGCTTTCAGATTTCGAATTTCGATATTCGGATTTCTCCTTCTTACAGCTTCTCAACGACTCTCAACTTCGCCGACCTCGATCGAGGATTGCGGGCGATTTCGTCGTCGGTGGGGGAGACGGGCCTGGAGGTGAGAACCCGCATGAGCCCGGTCTGCTCCGCCGACCGAAACGCCTGCTTGACCATTCGGTCTTCGGTCGACTGGAAGCTGATGACCGCCAGTCGTCCGCCTGACCGCAAAATCCGTGGCGCCCGTTCCAACAGGCGTTCGAGATTTTCCGTCTCCCGGTTCACCTTCATGCGCAACGCAAGAAAGGTCCGGGTGGCGGGGTCGATAGTCTCGCGCGAACGACGGGTGTTACCCTTCGGGCCGCGCGGGATCGCAGAGCGAACAAGGTCCGCTAATCGATCCGTGGTATGGATCGGCGAAATGCGACGGGCTTCCGCAATCTTTCTGGCGATTCGTCGAGAATGGCGCTCCTGAGCCAGTTCATATAGGACGTTCGCCAGATCAGACTCGGGCATTTTGTTCACGAGATCGGCCGCGGATTGAGACAGATTCGGATCGATCCGCATATCCAGCGGCATTGGCGTGGCGAAGGAAAGGCCGTAGTGCTCGTCGAAGAGTTGGTTGGTGCTGAGACCCAGATCGGCGAGGATTCCATCGACTGCGGGGCGATCGAGTTTTTGGAACACTTCATCGATCTGCGCGAAGTTGGCTTCGAAGAGACGGACCTGACACTCGAGAACCTTCAGTCGCTCGTTGGCGAACGCGAGATTCCGCGGATCGACATCGAGGCCGACGAGCAGGCCATCTTTGCCGAGCCGCTCCCCGACGGCGCGGGAGTGTCCACCGCGACCGAGGGTGCAGTCGATGATTGCCTGGCCGGGCTTGAGCGCAAGGGCGTCGAGCACCTCATTCATCAGAACAGGATCGTGACCGACAGGCTCGAATGGCATCAGACGAGCAGCATAGCGGGTCCAAAGAGACTTATGCACCAGCGCCTGGCGGGCGGTATGATCGGGGCATGACCGCGGAGCATTTCCAGACGACGATTCGAGGGTTTCAACGTCGAACGCCCTTTCGACAATACGTCGTTGAACTTGTAAGCGGCGACCGAATCACGGTCGATCATCCAGACGCGCTAGCCGTGCGCGGAGGGGTGGGCGTGTCCGTCAGCGCATCGGGAGCACCGAGTATTTTCGACCACGAGAGCGTCAGTCAGGTAATCGCCGGTTCCGGGGAACTGTGCTCGCGAAATCTTCTCAGATATGCGCACCCGCAAACCGATACCGCAAGGCCGGGTCTCCGACCCCTGTGGCTGTCACCACACGCCCCATCCATGAGACGACCCTACGATATCGCGTAAACTTTCGATTCCGTTCATGCAGATTCGCGGCCGGATGAAACGGCGTTCGCCTGGGCGGGCGATCGCCGTTTCAATCCGTCCACTCCAGCAAGATCCGTCTCGCCGGCGCACCTTCTCGAACCTCCGGTGCTCAATCACAGGTGTTGAAGTGCTGGTCGACACTTCAACTCATTTCGGATTCGCGATTGCGAATTGCGGATCGAGAAGCGCCTCCTTGCTCCTCTCATTCCGCAATCCGCAATCGATAATCCGCAATTCCGCTTTCGCTGGCCGATCGTGCCGCACGGACGATCCTTCGTCGGCGGCATGATCGGTCGCGATGCCACGACCACGCACACGGTGTCACTCGGCGGCACACAACCCGTTGCCGCTGCTCGACACCGATCCGTGCGTGGACAGTCGCGGAGCATCGCTTGCACTGGCAGCAAGCGCTGCGAGACGCTCCGAAGCTGGCGAGCTCCATTTCTCGCCACTGCCGATTGCATCGCCTGCCAGTGACGTCCATGTCCGGCGACGCGATCGACAGTTCCGAAGCGCTCAACGGGACCTTCCCACCTGCATCCCGTCCGCGGCTGTACCGAAGGCGCTGGCCACTCACTACGTGGTGACCGTTGGCCGCGCCAAGTTTTGCGAAAGACTTCCTGACCTTCCCTGCTGAATCACCGGCTCTTCAAAGCCGGGCAATTCAACCGCTCCCTGAAAAATCTCCGACATCACTGCCGAAGGTGAAGTGACTAACTGACTTCCCTGTTTGCCAGACCTGTCCGCTAAACCGACTTCCCTGACTGCATCAACACTTCGACTTGTGCATCCCAGTCGCTGCGATTCCAAAGTTCCAGTCTGTTTCGCATCCCAACGAGCGTGATCTCCCGACCGGTGTTGGTGCGCCGTAATGTTTTTGCCGGCACGAGGATTCGTCCCTGAGCATCAGGCTCGACGCGGGCCGCTAACGCGAAGTACATCTGATCGAAGATCACCGTGTCGGCGTCGGGCGTGAGCTCCTGTTGTTTCTGCGAGACCAGCCGTTCGAAATATTTTTCCGGATACAGACATGGTTTCCGTTGTGCGGTGACGGTGATGAAGAAGGCCGTTCCATCTCGATCGGGGTTGATCACGCGCCGTAGGTCAGCGGGGATCAACAAACGCCCTTTCTCATCGATTGAAAGCTCGTATTCTCCCGTTAAGACTGCGTGTTCCACAGGACTTCTTCCCACGGCGATTTGAGCGACAGGGAATAATTACCACAGGCTCCCACATTCGCAACAAATAAAATCCCAAGCTGGGAAATTTAGTGAAGATTCCTCTGGACATCGTCCGAACATCGATGCGCCGCGTGGAGAAATTGTGGATAACCTGGCGCGTGGTTGCCATGTCGCGCGGCAACTTATCAAGCGCGCCGCGCGCTGGCAATGAGAAATACCTTTTTCGCGACGACGATTACGCAGAACACCAGCGCGATCAGCGAGAGTTGAATCCACGCGTGCAGAACTTGATCCCACGAACTCTCGGCTCGCACGAGAGTTAGCGCCGCGCAGATCGGACCGAACCACGCCGCGTCCGGCGAATAGGTCACGCCAAAAAATTCTGAGCGAAGATAAAAGAGAACCACGCCGCCGATTGAGACGCACACGGCGAACGCGTGAACTGTCGCGCGCATCAGGGTGGATCGTGTGAGCGACATTGCCAGTTGCAGCGCAATCAGCCAAAGCATCAGCGCAAGCACCCCGAATAGAGCGTGCTTCGTGTCGCCTGCTGCAATCATGGCGGCGATTTGGAGGAAAGGAATTGCAGCCACGGCGATACAAATCATCGAGCGCAAATTCGGCAGGAGCGCCGGAAGCAGCAGTGCCGCTCCGGCGATCTGCATGATCAGCATCAACTCGAGCGCGACTGAATCGTTGCCGCCGCCGATCCAGAATCTGGCGCGCACCACGATCAGAATGATGGCTGTGAGCTGGATGGCCAACCACAGCGCGATTGACGCCGGCGAAACGGAAGCGGTGGGGGTTTTGGTTTCAGTAGCGAGAGGTTCGGCAAGGGATTGCGTCATCGTATCGAGTCGAGGCGGGCTTCAGGCTCGCTGCTCGGATACGTGATCTTATCAAATCGGATGTCGATCCACGCCTGGTTCGCATCAACCCGGCCAAACTGATGGTAAACGCGACGCATGTAATCGAGCTTCTGGGCCACTGAAACTTCGATGAAGAAGTCCTTTGCATTCACCGGCCGGCCCCAGCGGACTTCGGTGCCGCGCTTGGTGAGCAGGACGAGCTGAGCCTCTTTCGTGTTATCGCGTCCGCCGAAGTTCGAGACGTCGATGCGAACGACCTCTTCCGCGAACGACTGGCCCGACAGATACTGTGCCAGCGTCAACCCCGCGCCCAGATCTTCGCCCAGCCATTTCCGACCCGATTCGACCGGAGGCTGGCGAACGCCCTCGATCACGCGGAACAGCAGCCTATTATCCCGCCCGTAAATCACCTGCTGAAGCTGCTTCTGCGTGAATTGTTCCGGCAGCTTCACGCCTTCGCTGTCGACCAGCCAGAAATAGTCCTTCCAATGCACCAGCGCCAGCGGAACGCGATATTCACAGTCGATCTCGACCGTATCGCCGGGCTTGTTCGAATACGCGCGACGCACCTGATTGACCTTGCGAATCCACGGGTTGCTCTTCAGTGCGTCGCCGACATCGACCAGCGTCTGGCGATTGAACGTCGACGAAGCGCCCACCGGCTCGGCCGACGCGATGATCTGCTCGGCGAGGAAATCGCTCATCCACATCGGGCGGTCTTTCAGGACAACCTTGGGCGCGCGATCGTAAAAGCTCAGCCGCCGATCGACGTAACGCTGCGTGAAGTACAACCCCGCGCCGCTCGCGCCGAATACGGCCAGCACGATCGCGAGGTTCAACATCACGCGGCGGATGAGTGCGCGTCGTGCCGGGTCGATCTCTCTCTTCACACGAACTGGCTTCGTTTTTTTTGCTTTTGCCATACATGCTGCGCGCGGATGCCGAAGCACGCACGCATCGTTCATTTATCGGACGATCGATACACATCGCTCCAGTCTCAGTCGGCACGATGGGCCCGGTGCGATTAATGAGTGGTCGAGATCGACAGCAGCGCTCAAATTTGGACGTGGCTTGTTACGCGGCGCTGACTTCCATATCGGGACCAGCGCCGCGTTCTTTCGCGCGCTTTACCAACCGGTCGACGAGCTCGACAAAGCCGATCCCATCGTGTGCTGCCGCTTCTGGCAGCAGGCTCTTCGACGTAAAGCCCGGCATCGTGTTAATCTCAAGCAGGTATGGCTGATGGTTTTGATCGAGCATCAGATCGACGCGCGACAAATCGCGGCAGCCGATCGCTTCGTGCGCCCGCCGTGCCAGCTCCTGCACGTTTTTCACGACATCGCCAGGCAGATTCAACTCGAAGTCGTGCTTGGCTGAGTTGCCTTTGTACTTCGCGTCAAAATCGAAAAACTCGCGTGTCGTCGTGATGCGGATCGGCGAAAGCGGTCGCTCTTCGAAAATGCCGACGGTGAGCTCCGTGCCGACGATCAACTTCTCGACCAGTGCCTGACCGTGCGCATGCAGCACTTTCGCGATCGCATCGCGCGCTTGCGGTTCTTCTTTGCAGATGTAAACGTCGATACTGCTGCCGCTGTTGATTGCCTTCACCACGCACGGCGCGCTGATGCGATTCGGCCCGCGCACCGATCCCGGCGCTCCGGGCATCGCGACATGCCACGGCGGGGTCGGCAAACTATTTTGTTCCCAGATCAGCTTCGTTTCGACCTTGTCCATCCCCAGATGCGATGCGCGCGATGAGCTGCCGACGAACGGCATGCGACGCGATTCGAGGATTTCCTGAAGCTCGCCGCTCTCACCGAACGCGCCGTGAAGCACGGGAAAGACGACGTCGCACGGACGATCGAGCCCGGCGCGATTCGTCGGCGAGATGTCGGATTCGAACACGTCGTGCCCGGCTTTGCGGAGCGCATCCGCGACGGCTTTGCCACTGATCAAACTGATTTCGCGCTCGGCGCTCGGACCGCCTAAGAGGACAGTGATTCGCATGCGATTCAGAGTTCAGCGCTCAGAGTTCAGAGTTCAGGAAAAACACGCGCATTTCCTGACCTCTGAACTCTGACCTCTGAACTCTCTCCTTAAGGCCAGATCTGGACTTCCGTTTCCAGATGAATTTCGTTCTTGTCGAACACTCTTTCGCGGATGATCTTCACTAGCTTCATCACGTCTTCCGAGCTGCAACCCGGATGCGCCGTGATGAAGTTCGCATGTTTCGTGCTGACTTCCGCGCCACCCACGCGCATGCCTTTCAAGCCGGCCTGATCGATCAGCGCGCCGGCACTCAGGCCGCGCGGGTTTTTGAAGATGCAGCCGCAGTTCTTCGTGTTCAGCGGTTGCGTGTTGCGCTTGAACATCCAGATCTCGCGCGTGCGGCGCATGATCTTGTCTGGATCGTCCGGCTCCAGATCGAGCGTCGCGGAGATGATGAACCGCGCCGCAATATTGGTGTGACGATATTCGAACACCAAATCGTCGCGAGTGCGCTCGAACAGTGTGCCCTCCTGATCCATCACGAGGACCTTCGAAACCATCGCGCCGATGTCGCCGTATTTCCCGCCGGCGTTCATGCGGATCCCGCCGCCCAGCGTGCCGGGAATGCCGGCAAGGCATTCAAAGCCGGCCAGACCTTCGCGCACGGTGCGGAGGAGCAGCTTCTGCATGTCGACGCCCGCGCCCGCTTCCACCGACTCGCCGTCAAACTTCGCGCGGCGAATGAACTCGTTGTCGAGACGAAACACCGCGCCGTTCACGCCCGAATCGCTCACCAGCAGATTCGCGCCCAGGCCAAGCACGTAAACCGGTATGTCATTCTCGACGCACCGGCGTGAGGCTTCCTGCAATTCCTCCACCGACCGCGGCCGAACGAGCCACCGCGCGGGCCCGCCGATCTTGTACCACGTGAATGGCTTGAGCAGCGTGTTCTCCGTGACCGCTTCTTCGAGGCCGGCGAAAGGATTTGACGTCGCAATGTGCATATCTCTTAACCCACCAAGTCGCGGCCAATTTCCCAAACGTTTCCCGCGCCCATCGTGACGATCAGATCGCCTCCGCGGGCTTCGGTGCGAAGGTGCGCGATGATCTCGTCGAACTTCGGCAAGTGTTGCGCGCGGTGGCCTTGCTCGCTGATGCGCTTGACCAGGTCGTCGGCGCTGACGCGCTGGCGTTCGGTTTCGCTGTCGCGCACGAAGTAGATATCCGGCACGATCGTCTCATCAGCGGCGGCAAAGCTGTTGGCGAAATCGTCCAGCAGAAATCTTGTTCGGCTGTGCTGATGCGGCTGAAAGACACAGATCAATCGCTTTGGATTGTATCGCTCGCGAAGCGCTTTCAGTGTCGCGCGGATCTCGGTCGGATGATGGCCGTAATCGTCGACGACGGTCGCGCCGTTGATTTTGCCGACGAGCATCATGCGACGATCGACACCGGTAAACGTCGCGAACGCATCCGCGGCCTTCTGCGGCTCGACGCCGCACGCACGACACGCAGCTAGCGCCATTGTCGCGTTGATCAGATTGTGCTCGCCCGGCAGGGCGGGGCGAAGCTCGCAAACTTTCTGGCCCTTATACAAAACTTCGCCGACGTGGCAGCCGTTTTCGATGCCGAGCGACCGCGTGCTCCACGCGAATCCTTCGGCCAGTGCCGCGAGCTCGATTGTTGCTTCGATTCCTGCCAGCGCCTCGATCACGCGGCGATCATTTCCGCCGGCGATGATCAGGCCGTCCTTCGGCACGAGCGACGCGAAATGCCGGAACTATTCGACAATCTCGCCGATGTTCTTGTAGCAGTCGAGATGATCCTCTTCGATGTTCGTGATGATCGCGACGCGCGGCGCGAGGTGGTGAAAGCTGCGATCAAATTCGCACGCCTCGGCCACGAACGATGCGCCGGTTCCCGAATGGCTACCGCCGCCAAGCTGCGGCACGGTTCCGCCAACGACGAAGCTCGGATCGACACCGCACTGCATGAGCGCGTAGGCGATCATCGCGGTGGTGGTCGATTTCCCGTGCGTTCCCGCGACCGCCACGCCGAATCGCTCGGCCATGATCTCGCCCAGCAACTCGGCGTATTTGATCGTGCGGATGCCAAACGCCTTGGCCGCAAGAAATTCTCGATTGGTATCCGGCACGGCCGCGGTGCGAACGACGAGATCGACCTCGCGGCTGAGCAATTCGCCCATCTGATCGCGCGAGACGTTCGCGCCGCGCTTCGATAAAGCGAACGTTTGCGGATTCGGTTTCGGTTCCGAACCGGTGACGATTGCGCCGCTATCGAGCAGGATCGCGGCAAGCCCGCTCATCCCGCATCCGCCGATGCCGATGAAGTGGACGCGCAGGCGCGCGAACTTGCTCGGCGACTCGCTCGCCAGTCGCGACTCCGTTCGTGACTCATCTGCTCGGATCGACACGTGTGTCGGCATGTTACTTTCCTGTGGCGAGGAGTTAAAGCGTCGGTCATGACCCACGAGCGAAAGAATGCGCTTACGCGGCAATTGCGCCGCGTTGCTCGCCGCAGCGCGTTCGTTCACTTATTCATCGGCTTGCGGCGGCGGGCTCCGTGATTTGTGATCTGCACATTCGCATGCTGATTGCGCGCCCAATCTGCCAGATCGCGGACGACACGAGCCAGAGCCCCAGCGGCAGGATCGGCCAGAAAATGCTGCGCCAGTCGATCACGCTGCCCAGCGACAAGATCGACCGCGTAAACGTGCCCAGATTCCACGTTGCGGCCAGGGCGACGGCGATCGTCCAGGCGAGAAGCGTAAGCATCGTTGCACTCCGGACCTTCAAGCTCGCGCGCGGCATCACACCTCGACGGACCGATTCCCAATCGAGGAACGATGCATACGCGATCAGCAGTGGCGTGAACGTGAGGACGAACAGGAGTCCGTTGACTGCCTGGAACACTAGCGCGAGCCCGATGTACAGCCGCAGCAGTCGCCGCTCGAACAGTGCGAGGAAAAACGTCGTCTCGAACAGCAGGATGCTGAGTTGGATCGGCACGTGCAGGATCGGCAATTCCTTCACCCAGGCGGCCCACGGGTTCAGTCGTAGGCCGAGCAACGCGCCATCCACGTTGTGATACAGGCCGAAGTTTGCCATCACCGTGAAGTCGCGCAGCCAGATCCCCGAACCGATCATCTTGTTCAGGCCCGCGATGCAAAAGAGAGCGGAGAGGATGACCAGCGTCGCGCGGAGGGGCAGGGCGTAACGTGCAGCGGTGCCAGGAGACGCTGCACGGCGCAGGCGCAGCGCATCCAGCGCGTATGCGTCTCCCCACGGTGCGCCGGCGAGCAACATGACAAACGGGATGAAGAACGTCAGGAAGACCGTGCCGTTTTCCTTGTCGGCCACGCTGAACAGCGATTCGAGCAGCGCGCCTGCGACCAGCACGGCGGCGGTCATCACGCGCGTGCGCCAGCCGAACAACAGCAGCACGAGGCACGCCACCACGATCGATTCGATCGCTTGAAAGACAATCGGCGGCGTGTCGAATGGAAACCATGCCGCGACGACGATGAGCCTGCGGCTCGCCCGCGGCAGGCCGGACAGGAGCTCGGCGCGCTGGAAGCTCAAATGCCAGAGATAGAACAAGGCGTAGATGATGCGAAAGATGCCCAGCGATTGCGGTGCGTGTGCCACCGCCGGGGCGGTCAGCCAGCGGTCGATCGCGCCGTCGATTCTGCACAGTATCCAGACGCTCGTCATGGTCGCCTCTTGGCGCGCCGTCGATGCGCATCGGCGTCGAATGTACCAAGGATGCTTTCGCGCTCCGGCGCGGCGAGGATCAGCGGAGGAACCGCCATCGGTTCGACTGACCAGGTCAGTCGCACGCCTTGCACCTGCTTCACGTGGATCGCCGGAAAAATATTGTCCAGCAGATGAACGAGGTATCCGCGATGGGCCGCGCGCGCATCGGCGGTTTCGGCGTCAAACGCGCCGGTGAACGACTGCATCGCGATCGGGAGGCGGTCGACACCCCAGAGTTCGTGCGCGGACACGAGTCGCAATTGGCCAGTCGAATCGACGATCCGCAGTCGGACGGCGGTAGCAGTCGGGGCCGGATAGTGGATCGGCTTTTTGCTGTACATGCCCCAGTTCACGAGCGGCCAAAACGCATTTCGGCGACCGACCACGGCCAGACCCAGCAGCATCATCGCTAGCGCGGACTTTGTCAGGAACAGCGGTCGCGCGGTGGGCATCGCCTGGTTACCCCTGGAGCATCCGGGCGATGACTTGCGCGACAGCATCGGCCGCGTCCGCACGTCCCAGCGCCTTCGCGGCTTCGGACATTGACTTTCGTCGCGTGGAATCGTGCAGCAGCGTTTCGAGCGCGAGCTTGAGCTTGGCGGCGTTAAGCTTCGCGTCTTTCGCGTCGTCCACCAGCACGGCGGCGCCTGCGTCAGACAGCACTCGGGCGTTCGCGCGTTGATGCATATCTTTGTGAAACGGATACGGCATCAGGATCGATGGCACGCCGCACGCGGTCAGCTCGGCGATCGTGCTCGCGCCCGATCGCGCGATGGCCAGATCAGTCACGGCCCACACGTCCGACATCGCGGGTGTGAAATCGACCACAACGGCTGGCACTGATTGCTCGCGATATCCCTGGCGGACTTTCTCCGAATGATCTTTGCCCGACAAATGCAGAATCTGCCAGCCCTGCAGCTTGAGCGAACCGACGGTCGCGAGCACGGCTTCGTTGACGCTGACGGCGCCTTGGCTGGCGCCGGTGATCATCAACGTGTTGAGGCGTGCATCGAGTCCGAGTCGAGACGCGGCCTGTTCGCGCGGGGGAAGGGCGAGGATCGACGAGCGAATCGGGCAGCCCGTGACGACGAGTTTGGACGCGTGATTCGGCGAGACGTGCTCGCGGGTTTGTTCGAAGCCGCAGCAGACGTGCGTGGCGTAGCGCATCAAGTACTGATTTGCTTTGCCCGGGATGACATCCGGATTCAGAAGTGCCGCCGGGATATTTTTCAGCGCCGCCGTTTTGACGGCTACGCCCGCCGCGTATCCGCCGAGCCCCAGCACGGCGGCGGGTTTGCGCTCGCGGATCACGTTGCGCACGACCTCTTTCGTCTCTCGCCAGCTCTTGAAGAATCGCAGCAACCCGCCCACCGACAGCGCAGGCGGCACGATCGGCTGCGCGATGAATTCGAAACCGGTGGGCGAAAGAATCGTCGTGTCAATCGCCCGTTGCGTACACAAAAACACCGGTGTAATGTGCCGCGCGCGAGCGCGCAGCGCCTCGGCCACGGCGATGCCGGGATACAAATGCCCGCCGGTGCCACCACCGGCCAGCAGGATTGTCGCGGGATTTTCCGACATCAATCCAATCGTATGCTCAAACTCGCAAATCCCAGATCGCCGTGGTACTCATCGCGGAAGTGGAGATCTGCGGACCGATCTTCTTCGGGGGACGCGTGTCGAGATTCAATTCCGGTTCGGGCGACTCTTGCTCGTCTAATTCCTCGGGCGAATGTTGATATCGCGTGACGCTGTACAACAAACCGAGTGCGGCACAGGTGATTACAAGCCCGCTTCCACCGGCGCTGACCAGCGGCAATGACAAACCTTTCGTCGGCACGCTGACAGTCGCGACCGCGATGTTGATCGTTGCTTGCAGGCCGATCATCGAGCCGATCCCGAACGCCAGCATTCGGCCGAAGCTGTCGCGCTTCTGTTGAACGACCTGCCAGGCGACGTAAATGATTCCAAGGTACAGCGCGACGGTCAGCAACGCGCCGAATAATCCCAACTCTTCGCAAATCACGGCGAAAATGAAATCGGTTGTGTCTTCCGGCAGATATCCAAGTTTCTGAATGCCATTGCCCAGGCCGCGCCCGGTGACTCCGCCCGTCGCGAAGCTCAGCAGGCTCTGGATCATGTGATAGCCCTCGCCTCGCGGC
>JACMJD010000350.1 GCA_014380825.1 Phycisphaerae bacterium
GCAGCTCTTCTTCGACAACGCCGACTTCTACCGCTGGCGCGAACAGGCCCGCGCGATGGGCGTGAAAGTCCCGATCATCGCCGGCATCATGCCGATCACGAACGTCGCGCAGATCAAGCGATTCATCGGAATGTGCGGCGCAAAGATTCCTCAGCCGCTGCTGCTGAAGCTGGAGCAACTAGAACACGACCCCGAAGCGGTGTATGCCGCGGGTGTCGAATACGCCACGCGGCAGTGTCAGGATCTACTCTTCCACGGGGTAGACGGAATCCACTTCTACACACTCAACAAGAGCAAGGCGACCGTGCAGATCTGCAAGGCGCTGAATGTTCCGCATGCAGCGTGAGGGCGCTCTCTTGCTCGTTTAGCCGCGGCGCCGCCCGGCGTTGCCATCCACAGTGACGAAACCGGTGGTCGCCATGCTGTCGAAGTTGTAGTGTCCGCCGCACATCAATCGCCGGGGCTCAAGACGTTCGCAGGCGTCGTAGATAGATTTTGAACGGTTTCGATGATCACGTGAAGTCGACATGAATTCCCTCTCGTCCGTACGAAGTGCCGTTGCTAATGCGTGCGTCCATATTGAGATAGGCGACTTGGCGCGCAAGCCAAACCTCGAATTGATCGGATTTCCCAAGTCAGGAGGATTCGCAGCTATCTAGCGGGCTGCGAGGCGGGATTCGTGGCGGGCGCAGTTGTCGCGCGGGTGGCTTTGGCCTCGGCGCGAACGGTCGCCGCTTCGCTCGGCCGACCGATCGATTCATATACGTCGCCCAATCGATCCTGAACTCGAGCGATCGCTGCCGGATCGGGCGGATCAGCTTTGCGCAGGCGCTCGATCGCATCGCGCAGCAGCTGCTCGGCGTCGGCTGGTTTGTTTTGCTGGATCATCCGCACGCCGCGCTGGTAAAGCACCAGCGCCTGCTGTTCCGGATAGAGGGTGTCGAACGCCGCTTTCGGCTCAAGCGCATCCAGCAGCGCGTCGGTTTCCTGATCCTTGTGCTGCGCGACCAGTGCCCGCAGCAATCCGTACGTCGACGCGACCGTGTACGCATGCATTTCACCAAGCACCCGGCGGCGGCGCTCGACGACGTCGCGAAGGATGGGTTCGGCTTCAGCCGCCTTGCCCTGGCGGTTGTAGATCGCCGCCAGGTTGTTCGCCGCCAGCAGCGTGTCGAGATGATCCGGGCCGCTGATGCGCTGTCGAATCGCCAGTGCTTCCTTCGTGAGCGCGATGGCTTCGTCGTACCGATTCAGATCCGCGAGCACGGCGGCGAGGCTCAGCATCGACGTCGTCGTGTTGGGATGGTCGTCCTTCAACACGCGCCGCTTTTGCACCAGCACCGCTCGATGCAGTTTCTCGGCTTCAACCATCCGGCCCTGGTCTTCGTAAAGTCGGGCGAGATTGGTCTGGCTGGTCAGCACATCCGGATGATCCGGCGGATGGATCTTCAGTCGAATCCGCAAACCTTCGACCATCAACGGCTCGGCCTCTACCAGCTTGCCTTGTTGAATCAGCGAGATTCCAACATTGCCTGTCGACATCGCCACCTGCTCGGTTTCCCGACCGAACATCTTCTGGTGCTTGGCGAGCACTTCGCGATACATCGCCTCGGCTTCGGCGTGCTGACCCTGCTGTCGCAGTGACCACGCCAGGATGCTCATGATGCCGACGCTGGTCCGGTGCTCCGCGCCCAATGTTCGCCTGGCGCGCGCAAGTTGATCGCGCAGGATTGGTTCGGCTTCGGGCGAGCGGTTCAGCGCGACCAGCTCGTGAGCATACTCGACGGCAGCGTTGATCGTGTCCTTGTCGTCATCGCCGCGCGCGCGTCGAAACAGATCCGCGGCTGTCTGCGCGTGTGGCAGTGCGCGCTCAGTATATCCGAGCGCGTAATAGGTCTGAGCGAGCACGAGTCGAACGGTCCCTTCAATTTCGGGCCGACCGTTGAATCGCGTGGCGACGGTGTCGGCGGCGCGATCGACGGCTTCGCGAACCGTCATCTCCTTGCCAAGCGAAATTTCAGGCGCGGCGGACGCGAGCAGGTCTTCCGTGAGAAACTTGTTGACCTCGGCGAGATTCTCCGACGCGGTTTTCGCTTCGCTCTTTTCTTTGATCGCGACGCGCTCGGCGCGTGTCGCGCGGATCGCTTGCCAGGTTGTCGCGATGATTCCGCTTACCAACAGCAAGAACATGGCGGCTGAAGCCGCCACGCCGGTTTTGTTTCGACGCAGAAACTTCTTGGCGCGGTATCCTGTGGTTTCCGGCCCGGCGCGGAGCGGGCGGTTGTTCAGGTAGTTCTGAAGATCTTCGGCTAGCTCCGACGGCGACGCGTAGCGCTGGCCGCGCTCCTTGCGCATCGCCTTGAGCGGGATCCACTCGAGCTCGCTCTTGAGTTGCCGGGTGAGCGAACCGAGCTCAACGCTGCGGCGTCGCGCGACCTCGTTGGCGCCGGCACCAAGTTTCGTGAGCCGCGTGCTCGGGCGAGGCGGATCGACTTCGCGGATGATCCGCTGAATCTCGTTGTATCCGCCGCTGCGAAGCGGCGGACTCAGCGGTATCGAGCGCATGATCTGCGAAGTCGACCCGCCGCGGCCGAGCACGCGACTAAGCAGCCTCGGCGGCGATGAGACGACCGAGATCGCACGCCGCCGGCAGACCGAGCCGGGCGAGCTGTCGCGCCAGCTCCAGCGCGAGCTGGAGTGGATCCCGCTCAAGGCGATGCGCAAGGAGCGGGCTGAGCGTTACGCAACGGCGGCGGAGCTGGCCGACGACGTGCGGAACTACCTCGTCGGCCGACCGCTGCGGGCC
>JACMJD010000351.1 GCA_014380825.1 Phycisphaerae bacterium
CGCGCCGGCGGGCAGAGGCCAAGTCCTGGTGGTCGGTGTTGATTCGCTACTGACGCAGCTCGCCCGCTGCTGCCGGCCCGCACCGCCCGATGAGATCATTGGCTACGTCACGCGTGGCAAGGGCGTGTCGATCCACCGTGCAACGTGCTCGAACCTAAGATCACTGCTCGAGCGTGCGCCCGAGCGCGTTGTGGACGTTACCTGGGGCGCCCAGGCAGATGCGGTTTACCCGATCGAACTGATGGTGCTGGCGCAAGATCGGCCGGGTTTGTTGCGAGATATATCCGAGGTGTACGCGCGTGAAAAGCTGAACGTCGTCGGCGTCAATTCGACAAGTAGCAATGGAGAAGCGCGGATGCTGTTCACCATCGAAATCCGGGGTGCATCGGATGTCAGCCGTGTGCTGACAGCGGTGCGGGAAGTGAAAGACGTGTTTTCTGCGCGACGTCGCTAGCCGCGCGTGAAGCCGCACACCCGATATATACTTCGCAGCCCAGGCGCGTAGCTCAGCTGGTTAGAGCACCACCTTGACATGGTGGGGGTCGTTGGTTCGAGTCCAATCGCGCCTACCAGCCCATCGGCGAGACAACATGAAAGGCATCAAATGACGTTACGAACTACGTTTACCGGCTCTTGATGACGGGACGAGTTCGCCTTTCGAAAAAATGTGCGGCTCGCCGCACTTTTTTTTGACTGGAGCAACGACATGATTTCCATTCGATTACCTGACGGTTCAAGCCGGAGCTACGACCAGCCGGTGACGGCAGCGCAAGTCGCGTCTTCGATCGGCCCCGGCCTTGCCAAAGCCGCAATTGCCGCCAAGGTTGACGGCAAGCTGGTCGATGTTGCACACCTGATCGACCATGATGCCGACGTCGCGATCGTCACCGACCGCGACGCCGACGGCATCGACGTCATCCGGCATTCAACGGCGCATCTGCTCGCGTACGCAGTCAAAGAGCTGTTTCCGGAAGCACAGGTCACGATCGGACCGGTGATCGAGAACGGCTTTTATTACGACTTCGCCTACAAGCGTCCGTTTACACCCGACGATCTGGCAGCGATCGAACACAAAATGGCCGAGCTCGCAAGAAAAGACGAGCCGGTCGTGCGCGAAGTCTGGAAGCGCGACGACGCGGTGAAATTTTTTGAATCGATTGGCGAAAAGTACAAGGCCGAGATCATCGCTTCGATTCCGGAGAATGAAGATATTTCGCTGTATCGCGAAGGCAGCTTCATCGACCTTTGCCGTGGTCCGCACGTGCCTTCATCGGGGAAGTTAAAGGTTTTCAAGCTGACGAAGGTGGCCGGAGCGTATTGGCGCGCGAACCAAGCGAATGAACAGTTGCAGCGCATCTATGGAACGGCCTGGGGCAAGAAGGAAGACCAGGACGCCTATCTGAAGATGCTTGAAGAGGCCGAGAAGCGGGATCACCGCAAGCTCGGCAAGGAGCTCGAGCTATATCACTTTCAGGAAGAAGCGCCGGGGTTGGCGTTCTGGCATCCAAAGGGTTGGGTGATCTGGCAGGCGGTCGAGCAATACATGCGCGCCGTGTATCGCGACAACGGGTATCACGAAGTGAGGGCGCCGCAGATCCTCGATCGCTCGCTATGGGAAAAGTCAGGCCACTGGCAGCAGTTTCGCGAAA
>JACMJD010000352.1 GCA_014380825.1 Phycisphaerae bacterium
ACAGCCCGGTGTTTCGTCGCAAGAACATCGAGAATGAGCTCTTCACGTTCGCGGATGAAACCGAGCCGCAGCTTCCGCTGACGAGCTGGTATCAGCCGACGCGTGACGAGATGCTCGACACCGCCGTCACCGGCGCCCCTCAGCTCATGAAGGGCAACGAAGAGCGGATGATGTTCCTGCGCTTCAACTATTCGAAGCGCCGGCTCAGCCAGCTTCAGCGCCGCGTCAAGAGCGAAGACCTGACGCGGGAGCTCGCGCAGGAGTTCCTCGAGTGGCACCGCCGCTTCGAGCACTTCCGCGAATATCTCGTGCGCACGAACCTCGCGCTCGTTCTGGCGATGGCCAAGCGCACGCGACTGGGCGATGTGGACTTTGCCGAGATCGTGAGCGAAGGCAACATGGCGCTGATCCGCGCGGTCGACAAGTTCGACATCGGCCGCGGCTTCAAGTTCAGCACCTACGCCTGCCGCGCGATCTTGAAGGCGTTCAGCCGAACGTCGATGAAGCACAGCAAGCATCGGCTGCGTTTCCCGGTCGAATTCGAGCCGGACTTGGAAAAGTCCGACTGGATCGACAAGAAGCGCGACATGGTTGAAGAAGATTGCGTCGACGAGCTCAAGCAGATCGTCGATCGGAATCTCGCTGAGCTGACGGACGTCGAACAGACCGTGATTCGTCAGCGCTTCAACTGGAACGAAAAGCAGGAAAGCCCGCTGACCCTGGAAGAGGTTGGCCGGATCATCGGCGTGACCAAGGAGCGCGTCCGCCAGATCCAGAACAAGGCGTTGATCAAGATCCGCAAGCTGATGGAAGACGGCGTGCTGCGAGTGAAGACCGAGCAGAAGCCGGAAGGAACTCAGCCGACCAATCATCCGGTTGGAACGGAAGAGATCAAAGCTGCTTAAGTTTTAGAAGAGTACGATTCGAGAGCCACGGAACGCCGAACAAGAAGTTCGTTCGGCGTTCCGTGCATTTTGAGCGCACGAATGTTGTTTGACATTTGATCCCGACGATCTAACTTCGCGGCTCGATGACCGCAACCGCAGATCAAAGCGAGAGCGCTTCTTCCGAGCACCCCGTCGTCGCAACATTCAAGAGCTTCCTCTCCGCCTTCGATCGTCACTTCTGGCTCGCTTTGCTGCTCGCGGCGATCGTCATCATTCCACGCTCGGCGCTGATGATTCAATCGCACAGCGACTATTACGACGACCAATATCACTACATCCGCGGCATTCGGTTTATCGCGGACAAGCTCGGACGGCGGCCGCCGCAATTGAATGATCCGCCGCTGGGTGAAGCGCTCACGGCGTGGCCGGTTTGGTGGAGCGGGGTGCGGAATATCTCCGGGGATATTCTTTACGGGCAGAAGCTGGTGAAGCCCGAGACGCTGCGGCTGCGCGTCGCGATCTGGAAGAGCATTCTGTTGCTGCCGATGATCGGGGTCGCGTTCGTCTGGCTGCGTCGGTTGTACGGCGTGCGCTCGGCGTGGTTGGGAACGATCGCGCTCACGTTCGAGCCGTCGATCGCTGCGCACATTCCAACCGGGGCTGTCGATGTGCTGGGCGTGGAAGGCATCGTCTTGGGCTGTTTCTTTACGTGGCTGTATTTCGAAAAGCCCACGATCGTGCGGCTGATTTTCGCGGGCGCATCCATCGCCGTCGCGCTGATGTTGAAGCACACGGCGGCGATCTTCCCGGCGGTCGCGCTGGCGATGGCAATGTTGTGGACGTGGCGCGACCGACGCATCAGTGCCGGAAGGGCGGTGGTCGCGAAGTTCAAACCGCTGAAGCGGATCGCCTGGCGCGCCGGACAGGTCGCGCTGCTCGGCGCGGTCGCATTCATCGCGCTGTGGGCGATCGTGCGGTTCGAAGTCAGCGTGCCGGTGTATCCGCCAAAGTTTGCCGAGGCGCGGCCAAAGCTCCATCAGGTGTTGCAGAATCGATATCCGGCTGGCCTGTACATCGGATCGCTGATGACCGGTGTTTCGCACGCCGATCGCGGCGCGCCGGGATATCTGTTCGGTAAGGTATCGATGCACGGTTACTGGCGCTACTTCCCGATCCTGGCGACTTACAAAGCGCCGATCGGATTGGCCGGGCTGATGATCCTCGGCGCGGCGTCGCTGTTCGTGGTCAAGCCGAAGTGGAATGAATGGTCGCTGCTGCTGCCGCTGATTGCGTGGAGCTTGTTCATCATCAACTCCGGCATCAACATCGGCTGGCGACACTTTCTGCCGCCGTATGTTTTTCTGATCCTGCTGAGTTGTCGCGTCGGCGCGACGGATCGTCGGCCGTGGCAGATTGCGGGATGGGCGTGCATCGCGCTCGCATCGATTCACGCGGCGCTGTGGCATCCAAATTATCTCAGCTACTTCAACTTCCCACGCCACAAACCATATTTGGCCGTGAGCGATTCGAACATCGATTGGGCCCAATCGCTCAAGCAGGCGGCGGAGTGGATCGATCGAAATCCGCCCGGCGACAAGCCAATCTATGTGCTCCCTTTCGCGCGCCCCGAATCTCCGGCGATCAAGCATTACATCGGCGATCGCGCGACGATCATTCGGCTGGACGATCCGGTTCCGAGAAGCGGGCTCCTCATCATCTCCAGCGTCTGGGAATCGGGCGCGAACGACGGCAAGCGACGATATCGTTTCCTTCAATCTCAAAAGCCGATCGCGCAGATCGGCGGCGGCGCGATGCAGGTTTATGATCTGGACCAGATCAAAGTGCCAAGAGCGGCGACATTTCCAGCGACCGCGCCGCAGTGACACGTATCACGCCGCCTGCGGCAGGAATTGCTCGAGTTGCTCGGGCAGTTTTTTCACCCCGCGACGCATGGCTTTTCCGACGGCATATTGCATCGAAAGCTGGAACCGTCGCAGCACGCGCGCATCGGGCTCGATGCGCAGCTCGCGCATCTTGTCGATCGCCCACAGCCACACGTGGTATTCTTCTTCGCATCGCTTGCGATACGTCTCAAACCCGATCGCGTGATGGCCGACTTCGTGGAGGAAGATCGAGAGGCTGATCGGTGTCTTCGGAAACGGTGCTTCGATGCAGTTCTCAACCCGGCCGTCATCGTGAACGACGCGCCACGCGCAGCCGCTCATGTTCGTTCGCCAGCGTTGGATGCGCAGGTCGTATTGCGCGCGCATATTGTCCACGATGTTAGAAAAGTTCTGAGCGGGCACAGCCACGCTTCATCGGCGAAGACTTCGCGGCGCGTGCAACGAACGCGTCATCTATTGGATATCGGACTCGCGCAGAATTGGCGCTCGAACGATTCCGATGGATAGAATGCACGCGGATGTTCTCACCTTACGACCAAGTTCTTGCGAAGATCGAACCCGCCCCATCCTTCGCGATCATATGCACACTCCTGCTCATGCTCGGCGGGTCGATCGCGATGTTCGCGTTGCTCGTGCGGCGGTGGACTTCCCGGCGGCAGTGGTTGTCGCTGGCCGATTGGGCTCGGCAGCGGCGGATCAAGTTGCAGGCGCGCGATCTCACGCAGATGCCGCCGCCGTTGACGGAACTGGAACGCGTGGGGGCCAGATTGCGTTTGCAGTTGAGCGATGGGCCGGTGTCGATCCTTCAGTTTGATACGGACGAACGCGAAAACGCCAAGCGATCGGCGGATATCTCTTCAACGCCGATGATCGATGCGGCGTTGTCGCGTCCACGGTGGAATGTGCTGGTGCGGAAGCTCAGTGCAGGAAAATCGCACCCGCCCGCGGCGCTGCGGCCGGCGAATCTTCCAAGCGGGTCGAGCTTGATCGATTTGTTTCGCCTGACCGCGTTTCACAGCCTGAGCAATGATCGCTTCGCCATTCTCGCGATCGACGCGACGACCGGCGTCCGCCTGTCGAATTCCTCGGCGCGTGCGCTCCTGCCGGCGGACATCGGGCTGCTGCTGACCGATCAATATCTCGTGCTGGATTTCTCCACACGACCATTCGACCCGGTGGAACTGGATCGGATGATCTCGGTGGCGGAACAGGTGTGCGCGGCGTGCTGAAAAAAGCGAACCACAGATTTCACAGAATACACCGATTCAGAAACCGCTCATTCAAATCTGTGTCATCGGTGAAATCTGTGGTTCAACTGATTTTCATTTCATCACGAACGCCTTCGCCGGCTGCGTCGTCGGCGGCATGATGGGGGCGATCGTCTCGAGGCTGCGCAGCGCGACCGACAGTTCCATCGGGTCGGGCGTGCTCGTCAGGCGATAGCCGCTGTAGATGATCCACGCGTCCAGGCCGCGCGTCGTGACGTAGCCGCGGACGTGGTACTTTTTGTTCTCGACTTCAAACCAGGTTCGGCCGAGGTTGTCGGTCCACTGGGCGATGATTCTTCCGTCTTCGCTCTTTTTGCCGTATTCCTGTTTTGCGAACCACGCCAGCGTGCCGGCGCCCAGCGGGATCGGCATGCGGATGTACGCCACGCCCACGCCGGTGTGACCGGACGGGCTGCGCCACTGCTCATGCGAATAAAGCCTGCTCGGCCGCGGCGCGATGCGCTCCCAACC
>JACMJD010000353.1 GCA_014380825.1 Phycisphaerae bacterium
AACGTCCGTCGCGCCAGCGATATCGCCATGCACGCCGGTGCCGACTTCATCAAGACCAGCACCGGAAAAGTGCAACCCGCCGCGACGTTGCCGGTGACGCTGGTAATGCTCGAAGCGATCCGCGATTTCTATTACGCGACCGGCAAAAAAATCGGCATGAAACCCGCCGGCGGAATCGGAACGGCCAAGATCGCGATCCAGTATCTCGTCACGCTTCGCGAAACGCTCGGCCAGGATTGGATGACGCCAGATTTGTTCAGACTCGGCGCATCACGATTGGCCAACGACATCCTGATGCAGTTGGTGAAAGAGAAGAGCGGGGCGTATCAGTCGTTGGATTACTTTTCGAAGGACTAGGAGCGGGAATGTTGTTGCGCATCGTGAGTCGCGTCGGCTTATTCACTGCGGCAGTCCTATCAACGTTCATGTTGAGCGCCCGCCGCGCGGACGCTGCGTATGTGTTTTCGAACGTGTATACGCTAGGCCAACCGTTGGGATTGAACAGTCCGACCACATCGTTGTTTCAGCCGATGTTTGCGGGCGAGATCGTGGGCGAAGCCCGTGCGCCGGTGGTGGGAATCTCGAACCACGCACTGCTCTGGACGTCGTCGAATCCCAACAGTGTGGATTTGCATCAGGCCGAGTGGAAATCGTCCAGCGCGAGCGCGGCGATGCTCGGCCAGGAGGTCGGGTATGCGCAACTCGCAACGAACTTTCAGCACGCGATCGTTTGGACGGGAAGCGCCGCGTCGGCAATCGATCTTCACCCTGCGGCAGGCTACATCACTTCGGTCGCCAACTTCACGACGGGAACGCGGCAGGTCGGCATGGCGTTCGACGGTTCGGCAAACCACGCCATGCTCTGGTCGGGTAGCGCGGCATCCGCGGTGGATTTGCAGCCCGCCAACCGGTTTGAATCCGCAGCACGCGCCGCCGACGACGCCCATCAGGTCGGCTGGGCGGGTTCCTCGCAGTCGCCGGAAGCGATGATGTGGAGCGGCACCGCACAATCTGCGGTCAACCTTCACCCCGGTGAGTTTTTCGACTCGGTCGCCCTCGGGGTTGGCGGCAATCAGCAGGTGGGAACCGGACATCTGCTGGGCAGCGCGCACGCGCTTCTATGGACCGGCTCCGCCGCGTCGATGGTCGATCTGCATCCCGCCGGATTCAACTTATCCGTTGCGAGCGCGACGAACGGTACGATCCAAGTAGGCTACGGTGCCAAGTCCGGCGACTCGTATCGCCACGCATTGCTGTGGTCAGGTTCGGCGTCGTCGGTGATCGACTTGAGCCTGCTGCGTCCGGCGGGCTGGAGAGATTCCTACGCCACGTCGATCGGCCCGGACGGCACGATTTACGGCATGGCGATCGACGCGCAAGGCAACACCCATGCAGTGATATGGACGTTCGTGCCCGAGCCGGCGAGTGCGTCGGCTGCCCTATTGATCGCGTTGACCGTTGCCACAGCGCGCAATCCTGCAGGCAACGGCCCACGATCCGCTCGAGGTCGGCTAAACTAATCAGGACCGCGCGGGTGTTGATTCGCCATGGTATCGCGCAGTTCGCGAGGGTTCGCATCATGACCGTGGAAAACGACATCAGATCTGAAGTTCCCGACGTTCGGTTGAACTTCGGCACGGATTGGACTTACGCACCCGCGCCCGAAAGCGCCGGGCACGTGAAGCTGAAAGATCGCTACGACCTGTTCATCGACGGACAGTTCGTTGCACCCACGAAAGGCGAATACTTCTCGACCATCAATCCAGCGAACGAGAAGCCGATTGGCGAGGTCGCTTCAGCGACCGGGGAAGACGTTGACAAGGCAGTGAAAGCCGCCC
The DNA here is from genome assembly GCA_014380825.1 of Phycisphaerae bacterium. The sequence goes on from JACMJD010000353.1 coordinate 1,839, forward strand.
GCCGCGCGTACAATCGATCGTGGTCGAAGATGCCGGCGAAGGAGCGCGGAAAATATATCTACCGCATCGCGCGGATGATTCAGGATCGTGCCCGCGAGCTGGCCGTCATCGAATCGATGGATGGCGGCAAATCGATTCGCGAGAGTCGCGATGTCGATGTGCCGCTGGCGGCGGCGCATTTCTTCTACTACGCGGGCTGGGCGGACAAACTCGACTACGCGTTCCCCGGAAAAAAGCCCACGCCTTTAGGCGTGGCGGGACAGATCATCCCGTGGAACTTTCCGCTGCTGATGGCCGCCTGGAAAATCGCACCGGCGCTGGCGACGGGAAATACCGTCGTGCTGAAGCCTGCCGAGACGACGCCGCTCACGGCGCTGAAGCTGGCCGAGATTATTCAGGATGCCGATCTCCCGCCCGGTGTCGTGAACATCATCACCGGCGCCGGCGCCACCGGGGCGGCCATCGTCAATCATCCGGGAGTCGACAAGATCGCGTTCACCGGCTCTACCGATGTCGGCAAAATCATTCAGAAATCGATCGCCGGCTCGAAGAAGAAATACACGCTGGAGCTAGGCGGCAAAGCCGCGAACATCATCTTTGAAGACGCCGCGATCGATCAGGCCGTCGAAGGAATCATCAACGGCATCTTCTTCAACCAGGGCCACGTCTGCTGCGCCGGCTCACGATTGTTTATCCAGGAATCGGTGAACGATCTGGTGATCCGCAAACTGAAAGACCGCATGCAGACGCTGATCGTCGGCGATCCGCTGGACAAGAACACCGACATCGGTGCGATCAATTCGAAGATGCAGTGGGAGAAGATCCAGGAGTATCTGCAAATCGGCGAGAACGAAGGCGCAGAATTGTGGTGTACGAACTGCGATCTCCCCGATCGCGGCTATTGGTGCCGGCCGACGCTGTTTCTCGGGTGCTCGCAGTCGCATCGCATCGTGCAGGAAGAAATCTTCGGCCCCGTCGTCGCGGTGCAGACGTTTCGCACGGTTGAAGAAGCGATCGAGAAAGCGAACAACACGCCCTACGGACTAAGCGGCGGCGTGTGGACTGACAAGGGCTCGAAGATTTTCAAGGTGACCAACGCGCTCCGAGCCGGCGTGATCTGGGCAAACACCTACAACAAGTTCGACCCGGGAAGTCCGTTCGGTGGTTACAAGGAATCTGGTGTCGGACGCGAGGGTGGATTGCACGGACTGCATGCGTATCTGAATTTGAATTGAGAAAAGAAAATGCGGAACACGAATCTCCACGAATTGACACGAATGAACACGAATCCAGATAAATGCGTTTTGAGTGTGTTCTCATTCGTGAAGATTCGTGTTCATTCGTGTCGATTCGTGTTCCGCATTTTCTGATCGAACACGAGGCGCAAGATGGCAAAGAAAACTAACGGCAAATCCAACGGTCACACCGCAACGATCAAGCGCGCATCGAGCCGCGTCTCCCGCATGACCTCGCGCGCTTCCGATGAATCGCCCGCACGTCTCCCCGTCCTTAAGACCTACAAGATCTTCATCGGCGGCAAGTTTCCCCGCACCGAATCGGGCCGCTATTACCTGCTGAAGGGTCACGACGATCAGCCGATCGCCAATATCTGTGATTGCAGCCGGAAAGATTTCCGCGATGCGGTGGTGGCGGCCCGCAGCGCGTTCACTGGTTGGTCGGCACGCGCCGCGTACAACCGCGGGCAGATCCTGTATCGAATCGCCGAAATGCTGGAGGGGCGATCGCAGCAGTTCGTGTATGAGCTCGTCGAGCAGGGCGTGGATGTCTCCGATGCGCGAACTGAAGTCGCCACCGCGGTTGATCGTTTCCTCTACTACTCCGGCTGGGCGGACAAATATCAGCAGGTGTTTTCCAGCGTGAACCCGGTCAGCAGCAGCCATTTCAATTTCAGTTTGCTGGAACCGACCGGCGTCGTGTCGATCCTCGCACCGCAGAACACCGGCCTGATCGGACTCGTCTCCACGATCGCCCCCGCGATCACCGGCGGCAATACGTGCATCGCGCTGG
>JACMJD010000354.1 GCA_014380825.1 Phycisphaerae bacterium
ACAGGCCGGCAATGATGTGATTCAGGGCAATGACGGCAATGACCTGATCACGCTCGGCGCGGGCAATGATTCCGTCGACGGCGGAAGCGGTGACGACTTCATCGAAGGCGGCGACGGAGCGGACACCCTCTTCGGTGGCACTGGCGATGATGACCTCTTCGGTGACGCCGGCGAGGACGACATCTACGGCCAGGACGGCAAAGACTCGCTGCGCGGCGGTGACGGAGACGACTATCTCGACGGAGGCGACGACAATGACACGCTACTCGGCGACGGCGGCAGCGACATCATGCTCGGCGGCGACGACAATGACATCCTCGACGGCGTCGACGGCGAACGCGACACGATGCGCAGCGAATCCGGCAGCGATTTCATCTACGGCGACTATAACGAAGACGTCTTTGACAACAGCTCGGGACGCGACCGGTTCTTTGATGAGTTCGATATCCAGTTCTAATGACCAACGCATTTGCCGCTTGCCTGCCCTGAGCACTGTCGAGGGCAGGCAAGCGGTACACACGCGTCATCGGTATACTTCATGACATGTCGCATTTGTTCCTGCGCGTAACGGCGCTTGCTGCGTACGTGTTGCTCGTGGGCGCTGCTCCGCGATCCGAATCCTCACCCGACGATCCGCAGAAGCTCATCGAGATCGTTGAAGAAAAATCGACGACCACCACCTTTTCGCTCGTCGCGATCAGCAAGGTGGATTATGCGGTGACGGTGAACGCGGATCTGCCGACGCTGGAGAATCTGAAGGCAGGCACGAAGCCGCCTTATACGGTGGTCGTGCAGCCTAGAAAGCGCGCGCTGGTCACGAAGCTGACGCGAATCAATCCGCGGAAGGCTTCGCGGTACGCGACGAGTTACACCTGCTACGCGGGCTGGCGAGATCCGCAGCGCACTGATTTTGCGTACACCCTGCCGTGGGAGCCGGGGTATGCGTATCGAGTCGGTCAGGGATTCAACGGACAGTTTTCGCACCAGGGAAGAAACGCGCTGGACTTTTCCATGCCGGAAGGCGCGACGATTTGCGCGGCGCGCGATGGCATGGTCATCGAAGTCACGCAGAATTTTTCTGAAGGCGGCATCAACGAAGAATTCAAGTCGAAGGCGAATCGAATCCTCATCCTGCACGATGATGGAACCACCGCGCGCTACGCGCATCTTGTTCACAACGGCGCGAAGGTGAAGATTGGACAAAAGGTGAAGGCAGGCGAGCCGATCGGGCTGGCGGGTGCGACGGGATACGCAAAGGGGCCTCACCTGCACTTCGAGGTCGATCGTCCGCCGGGCCCGGGCGACAATCAGTATGAGACTGTTCCGATGCAGTTCATGGCGGTGGATGAAAAGGGAAGCGAATTGCGCGTGGCGCCGAAGGAAGGCGACATACTTCGGCGGCCCGGTGGTGCGGGAAAGCTGCCGCCGAACCTCATCGAGGAAATCGTGCTATGCCGGCGAATGAGTGAACAGCACGAGCCGGTCGACGTGACCGATATCTTCCGCGCCAAGGACGCGATGACCATCGCGATGCGCATCGGCGCGCCGGGCGAACGAACCCTGAAGCTCACCATCACCCGCGCAGGAGATAAGAAGGCCGCCCCGCTCCTCTTCGAACGTGAACTGAAGACACCACCGCAGGCCAACTACTTTTGGATGAGCATCAACCTGGCGAACGAACCAAAGCTGCGCGGCGCGCTGGCGATTCGCGTCTCGTTCAACGGCCAACAACTGGCGGAGAAACAGTTTCGGGTTGAATAGTTGTTACATTTCACGTATGCAACCATTCGAGATTCATCCCGACATTCGCCACGCGCATACACCACCTGCCGCTTTCTATACGGATCCGCAGGTGCTGGAGCAGATAAAGCGGCGCGCGTTCGCGCGATCTTGGCAACTCGTGGCGGATGCGGATTCGGTGAAGGTGCCCGGCAATGTCTTTCCCTGTCCGCTGCTCGATGGTGCGATCGATGAACCGATCCTGCTCACGCGCGACGACAACGATCAAATCCACTGCGTGGCCAACGTCTGCACGCATCGCGGGAATCTGGTTTGCGAAGGCGCGGGCACGGAGAAGACGCTTCGCTGCCGATATCACGGCCGGCGGTTTGCGCTTGATGGTCGGATGATCGCGATGCCGGAGTTCGAAGGCGTGAGCGATTTTCCGTCGCAGGCGGATAATCTTCCGCCTGTGCCGCATGCGAAATGGGGGCGGCTGCACTTCGCCTCGCTCGATCCGATCGCGCCGCTGGAAACGTATTTCGCGCCGATGATGCAGCGCGTCGGCTGGTTGCCGCTGGCGCAGTTTCAACCGGACCCATCGCGCGGCCGCGAGTATGTCGTGCGTGCCAACTGGGCGCTCTACTGCGATAACTATCTCGAGGGTTTTCACATCCCGTACATCCACGCATCGCTGAATGAGCAGCTCGATTACGACAACTACGAGGTCGAGCTGCTCC
>JACMJD010000355.1 GCA_014380825.1 Phycisphaerae bacterium
CCTGCACCTGCTGCACTTTGCTCTTCACGTTGGACCCATCGCGCTTGGCGATGATGACGGGCTGCCCCGTTTTAATCACCCCGTTGTAGATGCGCCCCACGCCGATCCGACCCACGTAGTCGTTGTACTGGATGCTGCTGATCCGCACCTGCAGCGACTTGTCCTTGTCCCCATGCGGCGCCGGTACGTGCTTGAGCAGCGCCTCGAACACCGGCTTGATGTCAATGCCCGGCTCCTCGAGCTTCCAGCTTGCAGTGCCGGCGCGGCCGCTGGCATAGAGCACGGGGAAGTCGAGCGTCTCGTCGTCGGCGCCAAGCTCGACGAACAGATCGAACACCATGTTCAGCACTTCATCGGCCCGGGCGTCCGGTCGATCGATCTTGTTGATCACGACGATCGGCCGAAGCTCGTGCTGGAATGCTTTTTTCAGAACGAACCGGGTCTGCGGCATCGGACCGTCGGCCGCATCAACCAGCAGAAAAACTCCATCCGCCATCGACAGCACGCGCTCCACTTCGCCGCCGAAGTCAGCGTGGCCGGGGGTGTCGATCAGGTTGATCTTGACGATCTGATTGTTGATCGGATCGAGATAATTAATCGCGACGTTCTTCGCCAAGATCGTAATGCCGCGCTCGCGTTCCAGCGGGTTGCTGTCGAGCATGGTGTCCTGAACCTGGCTGTCACGGAAGTTGCCACTTTGGCGCAGCAACGCGTCCACCAGCGTCGTCTTCCCATGGTCGACGTGTGCGATGATGGCGACGTTTCGAATATCGTTACGCACGTGATTCATTCTGATTCGTCCTTCGTCACTTTGCTGCGATGTCGTCTATTAGAAAGACCCGAAACCGTCGCAAACGACGCAGGGCCAACGATTAATGACAATTCTAGGCTGAGTGAAGGTTGAACAGGATACTCAGCGAAGCGGTTTTATACAAACGTAACGCCTCGGCGGGCTTTGGGTTCGGTCTGCTAAATCGTGTTGCATTTTCGGCACCTCCTGTCCAGCAACCGCGCCGAAGTGATGAGCAGCCCGACAATTGCAAGCGAACGGCCCAGCTTCACTTTGGCTTTGCCGGCGCGATCTCACAAACCTTCGTAGCGCCTCCTCCTTCGTCATCCTTCCTGTCTTCGCCTGCCCGGAGCATGGTCGAAGGGTGCCTTCGCGGCAGTCTTCTTCGTCCGCGAAAAAGAGTGCGCCCCATATACCTGTAGGCGCTGCGCCCTGCGCGCTTGCGGCGCGCAGCGCAAGCAGAATTCTTGGAAGAATTTTTTCAGATGTGACTATGGGCGATTACGACAGACGCGGCGTACGGTCCCACAAACTTACAGCAGGCCGCTTCAGCCCGGCGCGGCGCGGTATTGCGACTCTGTGTTTTCTTATTCGGGAAACTAGCGGGCCGGGAACAGATGTCGTGCCGACGAGCGTCGCTGCACCGTTGACATGGCGAGCGATACGCGACCAAACAGCTTTAGGATGTGGCTCGCGGACATTAACGGTAGCCGGCTACTCACTGTGAACCCCGCGACCGGTGCGACAACGCCCGTTGGCAACTTTGGATTCGGCGGCGGGTATATGGAAACGTTAGCATTCGATCCGAGCACCGGTACGCTCTTCGGAATGTCGAGCATCTCGAGTCTTTACTCGATCAATCAGGCCACTGGCGCCGCCACGCTGATCGGAAGTACCCATAACTTTAACCCGTTCCACGCCATGGCATGCGACAACAACGGAACGCTGTACGGTGTAGACTCCGATGGGTATCTGCTCGAGATAAATCGCAGCACGGCCGCGAATATGGGAGGGGTCCGGCTTGCCCACACTCTTAGCGACATCGCCTTTCGTCCCGAAGACAACGTGATGTTCGGCACGTCGTACGACTCCCCGGGCAACGCGAGCCTCTATATCATCCATCCAGCAACCGGAGCGATCACCCTGGTCGGCACAACTGGCGCAGGCGTGCTTTTGATGTCTGGACTCGCGTTCAGCGCAGTTCCCGAGGCTGCCTCGTTATCTGCGCTTACATTGGTCGCGGGCGCGGCTATGGCGGCACGGTTCCGCCGTCGCCCACTTCGTCGCCCGTAACTCGTTGCTGGCTCCGGGTTAATTCGCGTTCACGGCAGTTGCATAATCACGATTTAGAGTCTGAGGAAGAGTAGGATTCACCCCCTCACGTGCTCACAGGTGTATTGCCCGCCCCACCGCGACACCCGCTGCCTCCATCACCGCCTCGCTCAACGTCGGGTGCGGGTGCATCGCTTCAATGATTTCGGATTCGGTGGCTTCGAGTTTTCTCGCCAGGACCAGCTCGCTGAGCAGCTCGGTGACGTGTTCGCCAATCATGTGCACGCCCAGCAGCTCGCCGTGTTTGGCATCGAAGATGAGCTTGACGAAGCCGTCGGTCTCGCCCGCCGCCAGCGCTCGTCCGCTCACGCCGAAGGGGAATTTGCCGATTTTGATCTCGCGCTTTTGCTCGCGCAGCGTTTTTTCATTCGCGCCCATGCTGGCCACTTGCGGGTGCGTGTAGGTGCAGCCGGGGATGTTCTTGTAGTCGATCGTGTGATCGCTGAAGCCGCAGATTCGCTCGATGCAATACACGGCCTCGTGGTGCGCGACGTGCGCGAGATCCGGATGGCGATATCCGCCCATCGCATCCTGCACGGGCCAATGCATGCTGATGCAATCACCGATGGCCGAGACGTTTTCGAGGTTGGTGCGGTACTGCGGATCGACCTTCACGCGATCCTTGAACAACTCGAGTTTGCAGCCGGGACCGACAAGTCCGTCCACATTTCCCCTGACACCGACGGCCACCAGCACGACATCCGCTTCGATCGTGGCCGTCTCCGCGCCCGACAGCGACAGCTTCACCCCTGCGTCGGTCCTGTCGATCTTGTCGGTCTTAGTCTTCAGGAACAGCTTGATACCGCGCTTGTTGAAGACGCGCTCGAGCAGGATCGAGACGTCTTCGTCTTCGTTCGGCAACAGATGCGGCAGCATCTCGACGATCGTCACTTCCGTGCCCAGCGCGTTGTAGAAGTCCGCGAACTCGCAGCCGATTGCGCCCGCGCCGATGATGGCCAATCGCTTTGGTTGCGTTGGCAGCGTCATCGCTTCGCGCGAGGTGATGATCTGTTTGTAATCGAACTTCGCGAACGGCAACTCCGTCGGTTTCGCGCCGGTGGCGATCACGATGTGCTCGCCGGTCACGTCCTTGGCCGCGCCGTCTTTGCCGACGTATCGCACCTTGTGCGGGCCCATAACGGTGCCGGTGGCCATCTCGTGTTTCACTTCGTATTTGCGGAACAGGTGCGCGATGCCTTTCGACAGCTTGTCGGCGATCGTGCGGCTCCGTCCGATGATCTTGGCGAAGTCGAATTTCATGTCCTGAAACGTCACGCCATGATCGATCGCTTCGGTTCGAATCTTGCGGATGAATTGGCCGTCTTCGAGAAGCGCCTTCGTCGGGATGCAGCCCCAGTTCAGGCACGTGCCGCCGAGGTTTTCCTTCTCGATGCACAGGACGCGTTTTTTCAATTGCCCGGCCCGCACCGCGGCCGCATATCCCGCGGGCCCGCCGCCGATCACGATGATGTCGAAGTTGTATGCTGGCATGAGTCGCGGGATTCTACGGAGCGGGAGACGGCTTGTCATTGATCAGGCTTCGTCCGACAATTGATGGCGATGGACGACACGAAACGCCGGCCAATCCCGCGCGAATGGCTCGAAGAATTCGAAGCCGCCGCCAAGCGCCCGCTGGCGCTGCGGTGGAAGTATTCGTTCATCAAAACGTACAAGCCGGTGATGGACGACGCGAAGTATCGCTCGTTCGACACGATGGCGGATTATCGCAAATGGTGTGAAGAAAAGCTTCCAAGCTGGCTGGGTCATGGCCGCGATTGAATATCGACAAGCTGAAGAAATCCGCGATGCGTTTACGCGGCATTAGGTGCGCTATCTCTTCATCGGAAAGTCGGGCGCGATTTGCTCGGATATTCGGACACCACGAAAGACGCCGATGTGCTCGTCGAGAAATCGCCGCAGAACGGACACGCCATCGTGGTTCCGTGACTACCTCAAGCCATCAAACCGCAAGCTACGCCAGCATCATTCCCGGCTCTTCCAGCATCGACTTGAGCGTTCGCATGAAGTCGGCGGCGGTCGCGCCGTCTACGGCGCGGTGATCGACGCTGAGCGTCAGGCTCATCATCGTGCGCGGGACGACTTGATCGTCTCGCACCACCGCTCTTTTCTCAGCGGCGCCGATGGCGAGGATGCCGACTTCGGGCGGGTTGATGATGGCGCTGAACTCGCGGATGCCGTAGGCGCCGAGCGTACTTACGCTGAACGTCGCACCGGTCATTTCATCTTGCTTCAGTTTTCCGGCGCGGGCGCGATCTGCTAAGTCTGCGGATCGCTGGCGGATTTCTTTCAAGCCCATCTGATCGGCGTTGCGGAGGACGGGGACGATCAACCCATCCGGCACCGCCACGGCAATGCCGAGGTTCACGTCGCCGAAGCGAGTGATTTCGTTTTTCTGCGCGTTGAAGTGCGCATTAACGGCGGGGTGCAGCGTAAGCGCGGAGACGATCGCCTTGTTCACGAAATCGCTGATGCTCAGGCGAATCTTCTGCGATTCGAGTTGCTGGTTCAGCTTCTCGCGCACGTTCGAGATGGATTCGACGTCAGCGTCGATCGTTTCGTAGAAGTGCGGGATCTGTTGCTTGGATTGTTGCAGGCGGAGTGCGATCGTCTGCCGCATTTTGTTGAGCGGGATGACTTGCTTCTCACCGGATGCGACGCGTTGCGGAGGTTGAACTGCGGGTGCTGACGGTTTAGCGGATTGTCCCACGGCTGAAGTCATGGGCGTTCCGGTAGTCGGTTGGGATTTCTTCCCTTCTGCGAACGCGATCACATCGTTCTGCACGATGCGACCACCCGGACCGCTCCCGGTGAGCTGTGTGAGATCGACCCCGCGCTCCTCCGCTAGCCGTCGAGCGAGCGGTGACACGCGAACGCGGTCCTGCGGTCCGTGACCGTTGCCACTGCCGCCGCGCGGCATTTCCGCGACCGCGGTTGCGGAGCGCGAAAGCTGTTCGCTCGTTTCGGTCGGTTGGGTTTGCGTGAGTTCCTGTCGCGACTGCGCGCGACCGTCCGCGATCGGATCGACTCCCGCGGTTTCTGCGTCGGAGGTTGATGCACCCTGCGGCGCGGAAGCGGGTTCTGCGGTGGACGATCCCCGAGCTTCCGCTCGGGGCTTGGATTGATATTCGGACTTCACGGTTTTGGGGTCTTCGCTACCGGTTGCGAGCACCGCGATCGCGCCACCGACTTTTACCTTGTCCCCTTCTTTCGCGACGATCACCGCCAGCGTTCCCGAATCCGTCGCTTCCCATTCCATCGTGGCTTTGTCGGTTTCGACTTCCGCGATGATCTCACCCTCCTTGACCTTGTCGCCTTCCTTCTTGAGCCACTTGACGACGGTGCCTTCGGTCATCGTGTCCGAAAGCTGGGGCATGGTGATTTCGCTGGGCATAAATGCAGAGGGTAGAGGGTAGAGGGTAGAGGGTAGGAACAGCCAGTTTTTCCTAACCTCTACCCTCTACCCTCTAACCTCTCTCCTCTTATCTGTACGTGACTTCCTTCACGGCCGCGACGACCTTCTCTACGCTTGGCTGCATCGCCAGCTCGAGGTAGTGATCGAACGGCGCGGGCACGTCTTCGCTGCACACGCGCTTGATCGGGGCGTCGAGATGATCGAACAGCGGCTCCTGCAACTGGGCCAGGATTCCCGCGCCCATCCCGCAGTATGGCCAATCTTCGTCGACCAGAACGAGGCGGTTGGTTTTCTTTACGCTCTCGATGATCGTGTTCGTGTCGAGCGGGCGGAGCGTTCGCAGATCGATCACCTCGGCGTCGATGTCGTGCTCCTTGAGCAGCACTTCGGCGGCCTTCAGTACCATCTTGGTGACTTTGCCGTAGCTGACGATCGTCACGTCGTCGCCCGGCACTTTGATGTCGGCCACGCCGATGGGGATCGTGAATTCGCCTTCGGGAACTTCGCCGCGGTCGTTCAGCATTAATTCGGATTCGAGGAAGATGACCGGGTCGTCGCAACGGATCGCGCTCTTAAGCAAACCCTTCGCATCGTGCGGCGTGCTGGGCGCGATCACGATCAAACCCGGCACGCGGGAATAGAGCGCTTCGACGCGATGGCTGTGAGTCGCGCCAAGCTGGTGCGCGATCCCGTTTCCGCCGCGGAAGACGATCGGCACTTTGAACTGTCCGCCGGACATGTAGCGCACGTTGGCGGCGTTGTTGACGAGCTGGTCGAACGCGACGAACGAAAAGCTCCAGCTCATGAATTCGATGATCGGCCGAAGCCCGGTCATGGCGGCGCCGATGCCGAGGCCGGAAAATCCAGACTCGCTGATCGGCGTGTCAATCACCCGTCGCGGTCCG
>JACMJD010000356.1 GCA_014380825.1 Phycisphaerae bacterium
ACTTCTTCGCCGCCCACACCGAGACGCGTGAGCCGCGTGCTCGGGCGTGGCGGATCGACTTCGCGGATAATTCGTTGGATCTCGTTGTACCCGCCGCTGCGCAGGGTGTTGGCGTCAAACGGAAGCGAGCCGCTGAGCAACTCGTACAGCACGACACCAAGCGAATAGACATCGCTGCGCGTGTCGACATCCGGTGCGTTGGATTCCGCCTGCTCGGGCGCCATGTACTCCGGCGTGCCGACGAGCTGGCCGGTCGTGGTGAAGAGCGTCTTTTCGGTCAGGCGCTGGCTGAGCGCTTTGGCGACGCCGAAGTCGATCACCTTGACGACGGGCTTTCCTTCCTCCTCGGTGACGATGATGTTCGATGGCTTGAGGTCGCGATGGATGATGGCCTTGTGATGCGCGTGCTGCACGGCGTCACACGCCTGCATGAAAAGCTCAAGCCGCTGTTGGACAGTCAGCTTGTGTCGATCGGCGTATGCCGTAATCGGCTCGCCCTTGAAGTACTCCATCACGAAGTAAGGCCGGCCGCTCTCCGTCGCGCCTGCGTCTAACACCTTTGCGACGTTGGTGTGATTCATCAGCGCCAGCGCCTGGCGTTCAGATTCGAATCGGGCGATGACCTCGCGCGTGTCCATGCCCAGCTTGATGACCTTGATCGCGACCGTTCGGTGAATCGGTTCACGCTGAAGCGCGCGATACACCGTCCCCATGCCGCCTTCACCGATCACGCTTTGGATTGAGTACGGACCGATCTGCTTCGGGTGCCGCAGATCGCGCACCGCAGCGACGACGTTGCCGAGTTGCTCGGTGTCGTAATCGCCAGACTGGTTTGGTTCGTTCGGCAAGCTCATGCGTCACGGCTGCGATGTAGGAACGGAATTCAGCTCCGCGCGATATCTTGCGGCATCGGCGGGACGGTTGGTCGAATCGTAAATCGTCATCAACGACTGAAGCACCTCGCGCTGGCCTTTGAGTTGCTTCGTCTCAATCAGTCGGCGACGCGCGTCCAGCAGCATGGGCTCCGCCTCGGCAAACTGGTGCGTGTCCGCCAGTCGCGTGCTCAGTCGCGCGACTACAACGGCTTGTTGAAGTGGGTCGAGCTTGTCGAAATACTCGGGTTGCTTCAACTGCTGAAGCAACGGTTCCGCCTCGGCCCACTTGCCCTGCATCACCAGTGCCTGCACGAGGCCGCCCATCGCGCTCAGCGTGTGCGGATGCGTGGGACTCAGCACGCGTTTGCGCGTCTCGTACGCCTGCCGCAGCAGCGGCTCTGCCTCTGCATACTGGGCGCGCATCATGAACAGCTTGCCGAGATTGTTCATCGACTGAAGCGTGTCGAGGTCTTCCGGCCCGGCGGTGCGCAAGCGCCGCTCGAGCGCTTCGCGATGCAGCGCTTCGGCTTCGTCCAGCTTTCGCTGATGACTCAGGAGGGTGGCCAGGTCGTTCATCGTCAGCAGGGTGGATGGATGATCGTCCTTCAGCACGCGGCGGCGCGTCTCGAGCGATTCGCGCATCATCGCTTCGGCCTCGTCGAGCCGGCCGCGGCGTTCGACCAGACGCGCGATGTTCGCGAGCGTGGTGAGATACTGCGGATAATCAATCCCGTGCTTTTTGCGGATCGCCAGCGCCTCGCGATACAGCGGCTCGGCCTCGTCATCGCGACCGGCGTCGGCGAGCAGCACGGCGAGGCTGTTCATGGAGTTAGCCAGGTCATCGCTACCCGGCCCGTGCTTCACGCGATCGGCTTCGACGCAGCGCCGATACAGCGGCTCCGCCTCGGCGAAACGTCGCTGCCTGCGCAGCGTCGCGGCCAGCTCACCGACGGTCGACAGCAGCGTCTCGTTGTCCGCCGGGAGCGCTTTCTCGCAGCGCGCCAGCACATCGCGAAGCAACGACTCAGCCTCGGTGTTTCGATTGAGTTTGGAGAGAAGGCTTCCGATGAAACGATCGATGTCCAGCACTCGCTCATCGCTTAATCCGTACAGCGGGACGAGCAACGCGCGCGCCGCCTGAGCGTGCTTCCGCGATCGCTCGAATAAACCCAGCGCGTTGTACGTGTCGGCCAGCACCGTATGAACCGCCGCTTCGGTGTCGGGCTTGCCTTTGAAGCGCTCGCTCACGGATTCCGCCGCGACGTCGACGGCCTCGCGAACGGTCATCTCCTTGCCGCGCGTCACCTCCGGCGACGCCGACGCGAGAAGATCGTCGGTAAGGAACCGATTCACCTCGCGCATGCTGTCCTTCGCGAGAATCGCCTGCTGCTTCTCTCGACTGGCGCGCACTGCTTGCCAGGTGGTGGTGATGATTCCGCTCACCAGGAGGAAGAACATGGCGGCTGAAGCCGCCACGCCGGTTTTGTTGCGACGGAGGAACTTTCTGGCGCGATAACCCGGCGACTCGGGGCCCGCGCGAAGCGGGCGATTGGACAGATAATTCTGTAAATCTTCCGCCAGCTCGGTGGGGGAGGCGTAGCGATCGGCGCGTTCCTTGCGCATCGCCTTCAGTGGAATCCATTCGAGCTCGCTCTTGAGCTGCTTGCTGAGATTCTCGAGCGAGACTTGCCGGCAGCGCGCAACTTCTTCGCCGCCCACACCGAGACGCGTGAGCCGCGTGCTCGGGCGTGGCGGATCGACTTCGCGGATAATTCGTTGGATCTCGTTGTACCCGCCGCTGCGCAGGGTGTTGGCGTCAAACGGAAGCGAGCCGCTGAGCAAC